>JBBDSB010000412.1:0-5712 GCA_040905205.1 Cyclobacteriaceae bacterium | reverse complement strand
AAATGGAAAGACACAGAGAAACATACATTCACCCAGGAAGGACTTTCTTTGAGGAAGTTGTGAAACCAAATAAGCTAACACTTGGAGAAGTTGCTGATCTTATGCAAGTTTCAAGGTTGACTATATCGAAGATTGTAAATGAAAAAAGTGGGATAACCCCAAATATTGCACTCCGAATTCAGGCTGTTTTTGGGGGCAATGCCGAGATGTGGACCAGAATGCAAAATAAATTTGACATGGCACTAGCTGTTAAAGAATTTAATCGCAACAGTCCAAAGTTGAAAAAGTTTGAAAGAATATACAATTCATAAAGTAAAGCCTCAATGGTTGGTTACCTTAATCGCAAAATACGAATATGGAGACTTACCTTATTCTCGAACTTGTCCCAGCACCAAGAAAAAGATAATTAGGTAATTTAGCACCGCATTTTTACCGTCAAGGATTTAACTGGAAGCTACAGTAGCGCTTGACTAAATTCATTGGTCAAATGGTAATGATAATTTAGTCATGATAATTAAAACAACCTTAATGATGGGAAAAGTAAAATGAGATTTTTGGACATCTATTTTCTCAAATTTCAAGCTTGTGAAGAATCGGACCCAAGCTAAATAAAATAATCTATTAATTTTTTAGGTGTTAAGTGGAGTTAATTTAAATCAAAAGGTTACTTTTGTTACATGAGCGTTGTTTTCAGTATTCCTAATGAAGAAAGAAAATGGTTTGACCGAGCTTACATTTACATTTTAGTTTACGATAAAGATTTGAATTTCCCTGGCGATAAACACCAGCCTGAATTGAAAAAAATTCCCGAATTCCGATTTTCCAAAGACAGGAAACTTTGGTCTTATGTCAATGTAGAAGATGAATTAGGATTTGCAGTAATAGACTTTAACTTTTAAACTATGAAAAAACAATTTTACCTCCTTTTATTCCCTTTGATTTTTTCCTGCGGTAATGAATCTTCTGAAAAAGCCGAATCAGGAAATATTCTGGAAAATCTGACCTTTACGGTGGATACGGTGATGGTGGATGCTGGTAATGATATTTTCATCCTAAGCTCAGGACTAGGTTTTAAAGCCCTTAACCAAGACAAAAGCAAACTGCTGTTTTTTGAAAATGAACCATTGAATCTAGTGGAGGTGGATTTGAATAACCTCAAATTAGTTAGGAAAATACCATTTCAAGAGGAAGGGCCTGATGGACTGGGTTCTAATTGGGTTAAATTCCAGTTGGGACCAGATGGGGATTTATTTATCAAGGGCTATAAAACACAGGGAATATTTAATACCAGAGGAGAACTGGTCGAAAGTCTAAATGTGGTGCCAGAAGGAATTGACCCTGAACTAGCCAACAATGTGCATAAGGTATATGAAAACACTGTTTTTGATTTTGAGAATCATCTAATCTATTCCCAACCATCAAATGAGGGACTTAGGAAGCATGTGTTATTTATCATCGATCCGATAACCAAGGATTTTCGAATGGAACCAATACCTGAAATGAAAGCTGTCAGGGATTTTGGTGGGGCTTTGGTCGTGGATAATATGATAGACTTCTTTTATGTCGATAACTATATGTATATCGAAAATCGACAGCTTTTGCTCACCGCAGGTGCTATGAGTGCCATTTACCGGTTGGACCTGATGACGAACAGCTTGGAATTTGTTGATATTCAGCACAAAAAATTTCCTAACCGGATGATGTTCTCTGTAAATAATTCTCCTGTGGAACAAGCGGCATTTAATGAAGATAAAAAAAAGGTTTTCGAGCATTTGAACTACATGGAGCCGCGCTGGGATGAGACCAGAGAAATGTTTTTACGATTGGGTCGAAAAACTTTTTTGGGTGAAAAACGAGAAGACCCGTCTACTTTTGAGGTTTTTCTTTTCGCTTATGATCAAGACTTTAATGTTTTGGGTGAAACCAAAATTGATGGCTTAAAACAAGTACCTGGAAGCTATTTTTGGAAAGACGGCAAGCTATGGTCCTATGTCAATGTTGAAGACGAATTGGGTTTTGCGGTGATTGATTTTAAGTTTTAGACCTAAGCCATAAAACTTTGAAGACATTGCTAAACTCGTCAGGTTTTACCTGGGAAATAATAAAATAGTTTCCCATTTCACTTCTCACCTAGAACTTCGATTTAGAAAAGGAACAACATGAATGAACTTTATGTTTATATATGCGTACCGAATAGGTACATTAATTAAACAAATAAGTCATGATAATTATCAATTCAAGGGAGTTTAGGGACAACCAGAAGAAATATTTCGAATTAGCATTAAAACAACAGGTCATTGTCCAGCAGGGAAGAAAACACGCCTTCGCCATAACCCCAATCAGTGAGGAGGACCAATATTTTATGGATCCCAAGGTAAAATCGGAGATATTGGAAGGAATAGCCCAGCACAAGGCAGGAAATACAACAAGGGTTGATCCTGAAGATTTTGACAAGCTTCTTGGTTTATGAGCTATGAAATTGAATTTACAGATAAGGCTTTAGCTCACATCGAAAAACTCAAAAAATCGGGAAACATATTCGTGACAAAGAAAATCAGACGGTTATTGGATGAACTGAAAGAACACCCAGAGACAGGTACGGGAAAGCCTGAAAAGCTAAAATACGATTACAACGGATATTGGTCCAGGAGAATCAACCATGAACATCGCTTGGTTTATTTTATTGATAGGGATTTAGTCACTGTGACGGTTATCTCTGCCTATGGGCATTATGAACCACTAAAATAGTCGTAAAAAAACCATCGCCCTATTTACTCGAAGAATTAGCTCAGTACCTTTCCCCCAAAGACCCGGACTAATAACCACTAACGGACTTTCTTTTTATAAGAATGGAAAAACGATTTTTTCAGAATACAAATTTGAAGTCAAAGAATTGGATTTGAGCTTTTACTTGTTTAGGGAGGAGGAAATACTTCCCGCATTTATGAAGGGTTATAAAATTAAGAATCATGCAGATATAGATATAGTAGAGCTAGGCTATAAGCCCATTTGGATCCGGTACCAAACCGAGAAGCAGACATGGAGGTTACACAAATGGAATTCGAGGATGCGCCTCTAAATTTTCGATTGCACAAAATGAAAACCATGGTATTTTGTTCAGCTTTACATTTTTACGATGAGGTATATAGGCACCTGACATTGCCGGAAGATTTTATCCATTACTTTTTTGACAATCAGGCCAGACTTCATAAGGCTGTGGGAAATAGGTATAAATTTTAAAAAAGACCCAATAGATGCCATCCGTGGGACGATGGAAAGGAAGGGTTTAAAAGATAAAAATTTGATACCTGCCATTGGAAGCAAAACCACCGTAAGCCTCGTGCTTAACCGAAAAAGGGCGCTTACTATCGATATGATAAGAAAGCTCTCAGAACTGTTAAGGCGCTTATTCAACCTTATGAAATAGACGGTAAGAACTTAACCGGAAAATCATTACTTTATCTGATGAAAATATCTCCCCACAAATCGAAATCCCAAGAATATAAATGGAAAATAGTTTCTCTATGTTTTCAAAATGAAAACTTTTTAGTATATTTCATCGTTAACTACAATCTGGCTTGAAAAACATTATTGCCATCCGAAACCTGGTTCAGTTTTACCAAAAACATCCAGATGCCAAATCTAGCCTGGAAACATGGCTTTCTATCACCAAACATGCAACATGGTGGAAACCTTCGGATGTAGTTATAGACTTTAAGGACGCTGATCAGGTAAAAAACAATCGGGTGGTGTTTAACATAGCCAGAAACGAATACCGGCTGATCGTTCAGATAAGTTATCCCAGGCAATGGGTATTTGTCAAATTTATCGGAACACATTCAGCGTATGATAGGGTGGATGCTAGCCGATTGAGCAATATTAAAAGTAAAACTAACTAAAATTATGAAGTGGGATAAGATTATCACAACTGAACAGGAATATGAAAAGGCCTTGGCAAGGTTAACTGTTATCTTTGAAGCAGATCAGGACAGTGCAGAAGGAATGGAAGCGGAATTGCTGGTTACCCTGATCGAAAAATACGAAAAGGAGCATTTCCCTATTTCCCTTCCAAACCCAATAGGTGCCATCCGTGAAACGATGAAAAGGAAGGGTTTAAAAGATAAAGATTTGATACCTGCCATTGGGAGCAAAACCACTGTCAGTCTCGTGCTTAACAGAAAAAGGGCATTGACCATTGATATGATCAGAAAGCTCTCAGAACTGTTGGGACTACCTGTTGAGGTGCTTATTCAATCTTATGAACTGGACGGTAGGCAAGAAACAGCTAAACAGTAAATACTACAAAATAAAGGACATTCAAAATACCTAAGCCATGATCAAGTCAGAAAAAGAATATACTACCATAATAAACAGAATTGAGGAATTACTTTCTGTTCCTGAAAACATAGAAAATACAGAAGCCAAGGGGTACGTGGAGCTGAATTTGCTTTCCGATTTGGTGGCGGATTACGAGGAATTGCATCACCCTATCCAGCCTCCTACCCTTTCCGAAGCCATAAAACTGCGAATGCATGAGCGAGGATTAAATCAAAAAGCACTTTCTCAATATTTGGGCGTAAGTAGTTTCAGAATCAGCGAATATCTTAATGGGAAAAGTGAACCTACCCTTAAAGTTGCCCGTGAAATAAGCCGAAAATTGGATATAGAGGAATCTATTGTTTTGGGGGTCTAAATTTTCAGGCTAGGCTTGTTGGAATCGGGCTTGTGTGACTTTTTTCACTGCTTAATCTTGCTTTCCAGGAAAGCCTCCACATCGTCCTGTTTATGGATCCTCCCGGTTTTTATATCAGCCTCCGAGCGATTTAATTTGGATTCCAGTTTTTCCCTCATTCTCAAATGATATTTCGATTCCATGGAGGATTTACGTAAGGCATCTATTTTTTCAACCATGGCTTCATCTTGCCTCGTTAGCCAATTGATCAGTTCTATTTTTTTTATTGCTAAGTCCATTCCTATCATAATTAAATTTAAAGATAAAGATTAATTATAAAAAATGATTTTTCCAAGGGAAAAATTCCAGCCACTTTTTTTTCATGAAATCGAGCATGTCGCGAGCGACACACGGAGGAATGATTATCCAACATGCGAGATTCCATCTGACAAATAAAAAACAAATTATAAACAGATGAAAACTCACTGTTTAATCCTGTTCCGTATTTGTACCGCTATAGGGTTAACTTATTGATAAATTGGAACTTATATATTCTGTATCGGGAAGTAAGTATCTTTTTAAAATTTTAAAAGAAAATCAAAGCATTGAGACATGATTAAAACATCTAAAGCATGTATAGTGAAGTGTCTTACTTTAATAAAGTAATGAAATATGATTAAAATTTGCCATTTTTGACCATGTCAAACATTTCTCTTGAAGAATTAGGCTACAAAAATATTTGGATCCGGTACCTCAAACGCGATGCAGACATGGAGGTTTCACAAATGGAATTGCAGGAAGCGCCACTAAATTTCCGGTTGCATGATATGAAAACCATGGTGTTTTGCGTCATTACATTTTTATGATGAAGTGAATATGCACCTGGTTTTACCTGAAGATTTTATCACTTATTTTCTGGGTAATCAGGCCAAACTTAATGTGGCAATTGCAAATCGGTATAAATTTTGAGCAAGAATTCCGGTAGGGTTGACCAAAAGTTGATTAAAAGTTTACTACTTAAATCTCTATATTTCAATAGA
>JBBDSB010000411.1:30433-32508 GCA_040905205.1 Cyclobacteriaceae bacterium | reverse complement strand
GCTTATAAAAGAGCAAAATTAGCCTGGTACAACATCGACAATGTTTTTTACAGACCATCTGGAAGAGGTGTTCCCGAGAATATTACCAATGATGACCGTAGAAATCACTATGTAAGAAGGGTATTGCCACAGGAAATCTTCCCGGGAAGAAACAGAGACGTTTTGTTAACGCCCGAACCACTTTTCGAAATGGCCTTTTTCCCGCATGAAAGAGGAATGTACAATTTCAATA
This sequence comes from Cyclobacteriaceae bacterium, assembly GCA_040905205.1. Lineage (GTDB taxonomy): Bacteria > Bacteroidota > Bacteroidia > Cytophagales > Cyclobacteriaceae > Cyclobacterium. The sequence goes on along the minus strand of JBBDSB010000411.1, from coordinate 32,276 downwards.
CCTCCCTGGACCCCAACGGTTTGTTACCTAATCCCAGGGAAAACTTCGGGGCAATCACCAGAGCCATAACCTCTGAAGTCGATTTTGACAGGACCAATATCGAATACATCGAATTCTGGATCATGGACCCCTTTATTGAAGGACCCAACGGGCGAGTATTGGATGGAAGGTTTAATGAAAACAATACCACAGGAGGAAAACTGGTTTTCAACCTAGGGGAAATTTCCGAGGATGTGGTAGTGGATAGCCGACACGCCTTCGAAAATGGACTTCCGGTAGATGACGGGGAGGACCGTGTGGCTGTCAATGAATGGGGAAGGGTAACCAACCAACAATTTTTAACCCCTGCCTTTGATAATTCACCGGAAGCCAGGGAGAATCAGGACGTAGGCTTGAATGGTTTGAGCAGTGAAGCAGAAACAGCCTTTTACCAGGAAAGGTTTTTGAACCGACTCAATGTTTCCCCTCAGGCAATGGAATCCATCATGGCCGATCCTGCCGCTGACGATTTCAAATATTACCTGGATCCCGGCTTCGATCAAAATAATGTCAAAATCCTTGAAAGATACAAACGTTTCAATGGGATGGAAGGCAATACCCCTATTACTTCAAATACCAATCTTCCCTATTCTCCCTCAGGATCTAATATTCCGGATAACGAAGACCTTAATAATGACAATACCCTCAATGAAGTAGAAAGTTATTATGAGTATGAAATAGACCTTAAGCCGGAAGGAATGGAAGTGGGTGAAAATAATATTGTGGACCGGGTCAGCCATATAGAAAATGGTGAAGAAGTAAACTGGTACCTATTTAGAATCCCTGTCAGACAACCTGACAACGCTTATGGTGGAATATCCGGTTACAAATCCATTCGCTTCATCAGGACTTACCTTACTGATTTCCAGCAACCAGTGGTCATAAGAATGGGACATTTTAGACTGGTAGGAAGCCAATGGAGGATATTTCAGGAATCACTTTTTGAAAGAGGATTCTCTGAAATTCCTGAACCGGACAATTCCAATTTCACAGTGGGCGTAATCAATATAGAAGAAAACAGTCAGGGAAGTGAAAACCAAAGTCCATATGTATTGCCACCCGGTATTTTCAGGGACCGGGATAACACCTCCACCGTAGAAAGGCAACTTAACGAACAATCCCTCAGGTTATGTGTAGACAATCTCCAAAGCAGGGATTCAAGGGCCGTATTTAAAAATGTCGACCAGGACCTGGTTCAATATGGTCGGTTAAAAATGTTTTTACATGCTGACAGTCAGGATGCGCAGGATGGGGAATTGAGTGCCTTCCTGAGGCTGGGGACAGACTATACAGACAATTATTATGAAATTGAGGTCCCCCTGGTAATCACTCCTCCGGGCACCAGAAATGATCGTCAGATTTGGCCTCTTGAAAATGAGATAGACATAGGTATAGATGAATTAGTGGGTGTAAAAGCGGAAAGAGACAACAACCAAAGGCCTCAAAACATCCCCTATTCCATACAAGTCAGACAATACAAAGTTACCGTAGTAGGAAGACCGGAATTGAATTTTGTCCAGGGAATGATGATAGGAATAAAAAATCCCGGCAACACAGGTGGGGCCAGTAAATCTGTTTGTGTATGGGCCAATGAACTGCGTGCAACGGATTTCAATAAATCTTCCGGTTGGGCCGCCAACGCAAGATTAAATGCCCAAATTGCAGATGTTGCGGTGATATCCTCTTCCATCCGGCACAATACTTTTGGTTTTGGAGGACTGGAAACAAGGCTATCAGAGAGGGCAAGAGAATCCACCACACAATATGATGTTTCTGCCAATGTCAATGTGGACAAGATCCTGCC
>JBBDSB010000411.1:0-30333 GCA_040905205.1 Cyclobacteriaceae bacterium | reverse complement strand
TGGATGTAGACAGAAGGTTTATGCGTACACAAAACCGAAATGACCAACTTACTACGGCTGGAGTAGATCCTCTTTTTCAAAAAAGCTTTTTCATCAACCGTTTCTACAGTTTAAATTGGGACCTGACAGAGAACCTTTCATTTGACCTTAATTCCAGTGTGAATGCAGTGGTGGATGAACCGGAAGGAGATTTGGATACAGAAGGAAAATTAGATTCCCTCCGTAACAACATCCGAAAACTGGGAAGGACTACCAATTACAATCACCAGGCTGTGGTCAACTACACCTTACCACTTGACAAATCCCCCCTTACGGATTGGATTAAGGCCGATGTCAGGTATGAGGGCACTTATGCCTGGCTGACAGGATCCCTAGGACAAAGAGATACCCTGGGGAATGTCATACAGAATACCAGGGATCGCTCTGTAACCGGGAAATTGGACCTCATCCAGCTTTATAACAAAAATAAACGGTTAAATGCCCTCAATGCACCAAAAAGGCCCACTATTCCCGGGAGACAACCTGAAGCAACCGAGCAAGAAGAAAGCGATGCACCTTCAACGGAAGGATTTGGTGCCGACTTATTGAAATTCCTCATGATGGTAAAAGAGGTGAATTTCAGGTACCAAATTACCCAAGGCACATTTTTGCCTGGTTACCTCGAAAATACAGGATTGTTTGGAATGGATAGAAGTTTTATGAATCCAGGTTTGGGTTTTGTTTTGGGTAGCCAAAACAGTAATATCCGTTATGACCTGGCAAACCAGGGGGTTTTGGCTTCCAGTACTGCACTTACCCAGTCTTTTAGGCAAAGTGAGGTAAGAAACCTCCAGATGTCCTCTTTAGTGGAACCCATCAAGGATTTCCGTATCACCCTGGATATCCGAAAAAGGGAAAACGGGGATTACAGTGAGATTTTTCGAAGGTCAAGCCCCGGGAGCGAAAATTATACCTCAATCAATCCCAATAGAGCCGGCGCTTACAGCATCAGTTATAATGTTATAAAAACGGTTTTTGCCAAAGACGATGCACAAAATAATTCCCCCTTATTTATGGACTTTGAAAATTACCGGGCCATCATCCAATCCCGTCTGGAAACCGAAAATCCCGGAGGGGCATACAATATCAACGGTCAAAATGTTTTGGTCCCGGCATTATTGGCGGCATATTCGGGGCAAACACCTGAATCCATTTCTTTGAATCCCTTTCCAAAATTCCCCCTTCCCAATTGGAGCTTAGAATACCGCGGATTGGCACGGTTACCAGCATTAAGTGAATATTTCTCTTCCATCAACCTCACGCATAATTATACTTCCGCTTATGAAGTGAGAAATTTCTCCAACTCCCTGCTCTATCAGGAGGGTCTGGAATTGTACAATACGCTTCAACAATTGCCTCTGGCCAGTATTACCGATGAATTTGGTTCCTATATCCCGATTTTTATCCTTAACCAGGTAGTCATTTGGGAACGTTTTGCCCCCTTGATCGGGGTAGATTTACTGACCAAGGACAGGATGAATATCAGTTTTGAATACAATACAGAACGAAATATCGGATTGAATTTTTCCAATGCCCAAGTGACCGAACAAAACAGCCAGGATTTCAAATTTGACTTAGGATATACGAAAGCGGGTGTCAGAGTACCATTTAAAATTCAGGGAAGACAGCAAATTTTGAACAATGACCTTACCATCCGGATTTCCACACGATTCGTGGACACCAATACCATTCAGCGAAAGATTGAAGAAATAAATACTTTAACAAATGGGAACCTCAATATTAATATCCGACCCAGTATAGGATATGTGGTAAACCAAAAGCTCAATGTCCAGTTTTATTTTGATCGAACCATTAATGACCCAAAAGTCTCAACGGCATTCAGAAGAAGTTCAACGGCTTTTGGGGGCCAACTGACATTTAATTTAAGTCAATGATTTTATACTTAAGTGAAACATTGTATTTTTGAAAACCAATAGATAAACTATGAATTATCCCAATGAATTAAAATACACCAAAGACCATGAATGGGTCAAAATTGAAGGTGATATCGCCACAGTCGGCATAACGGATTTTGCCCAACAAGAGTTGGGTGACATTGTATATATCGAAGTTGAAACAGTCGGAGAAACATTAAAGGAAGGCGAGGTTTTCGGAACCGTAGAGGCCGTTAAAACCGTTTCAGACCTATTTATGCCCCTGTCAGGAGAAGTAATGGAAATCAACGAAGAACTGGAGGCATCGCCGGAATTGGTCAATGATGAACCCTACACTTCAGGCTGGATGATAAAAATAAAATTGAATGGGAAGCCTTCCAGTGCCTTGTTATCCGCTGAGGAATACAAAGCGTTGTTAGGATAATCAAATTCGAATTTGAAACACAGAATTCTACCTGCAGTGGCTTGGACTTTAGGGATAATTTATGCCTTATTTTCACCAGGAAGTAATGTTCCAAAAATGCCCAGGTTTCCCGGCTCAGATAAAATTATACACTTCTCCTTATTTTTTGGTCTGGCCTTCTTATGGTGCCGGGTCATCAATGCCTACCCCAAGGAAAATATTGGGAAGAAAAGTAAAATTTTTACTAATTATTTAGTTTTATGGATTTTTCTGGCTATCTTTACAGAGTTCCTCCAACAATTGGTACCAGCCCGATCATTTGATTACCTGGATATTATGGCCAATATAGCAGGTGGAACTATTGGTACAATTGTTTTTGTTTATTTAAATAAGAAAGGTAGCATTCTTGTATAAATAAAAATAATTTGTTATGATTGTTACTTATTAATAAAAATGAATCCACACCATTAAAAGGAGATATTAAATGGAAGCCAAAAAAACACCTAAAGCTGATTTGTCCAAAAAAACAGGCATGTTCCTGAACCTTGGGTTGATGGTCAGTGTTGGTCTGGTCCTTTTTGCCTTTGAATACAAATCATTTGATGATGGTTTGCTTAAAGACTTGGGATCAATCAATGATGATTTTGAAGAATTATTGGATATCCCCATTACCGAGCAGCCGCCACCGCCTCCTCCACCGATAGAACAGCCTGAAATCAAGGAAATCCCGGATGAGGTAGAAATTGAAGAAAAAATTGAAGTGAACTTTGATGTTGACGTTCAGGAAGAGACGGTCATCAAAGAGGTTGTGATTGCAGATGCACCGGTAGAGGAAAAAGCAGATGAAATTTTTGACGTTGTTGAAAACATGCCCACCCCTCCGGGAGGAATGGAAGGATGGAACAAATACCTTTCCAAAAACCTCAAATACCCTACCCAGGCAAGGCGAATGGGAATTGAAGGTACCGTATACGTCGTTTTTGTGGTCAATACAGATGGATCGATCCAGGATGTTGATATTCTTAGAGGAATCGGCGGGGGATGTGATGAAGAAGCCATGAGAGTGGTAAGTAATGCACCAGCATGGGAACCTGGAAGACAAAGAGGCCGACCTGTTAGGGTTAAAATGAGACTTCCGATTCGATTTAAATTAAGTTGATAAAACTTAAAACTTTCAATCTTATAAATGCCATCGGTATAAAATCGATGGCATTTTTTTGCATTATGGTCACTAATGGATAATTTGGTCTTCAAATCTATAACAGAAATCTGAAAAAGTATGTCCAGGAATGTATTTGGAGAACCCCTTGAGCCCTGCTGCTTCTCCCCTGTTACTGGTTTTTTTCGGGATGGCTATTGCAAAACAGGTTATCAGGATACAGGGACCCATACCGTATGTGCCATCATGACGGAGGAATTTTTGACCTTCAGTTTGTCTGCCGGAAATGACCTGATCACTCCCCTCCCGGAGGTTGGATTTCCCGGCTTGAAAACCGGAGATAAATGGTGTCTTTGTTTAAGCAGATGGCTTCAGGCCTATCATTCCAATGTCGCTCCAAAAATCGTATTAGAAGCTACCCATGAAAAAACCTTAAGCCTTATCCCACTGACAGAACTGGTTAATTATGCTGCAAAAATCAAAAAATAAGCCTATAAAATATTCAAGGCCTGTTCTTTTATTTTTTCCAATTCATCTTTCATTTTAATCACCTCATGTTGCATGGCCGCATCATTGGCCTTGGATCCTATGGTGTTGATTTCTCTTCCAATCTCCTGGCTAATGAACCCCATTTTTTTTCCCTGCGAAGTACCCGAAATCAAAACCTCAACGAATAACTTTAAATGGGTATCTAACCTTACAATTTCTTCAGAAACATCAAGTTTTTCAAAATAATAAATCAGCTCCTGTTCAAACCGGTTTTCATCGAAGCTCTGTTCCTGCATCCATTCCACAAAATGGTTCCGGATTTTTTCTTTTAATTTGTTTTTCCGTATAGGAACAAGGCCCTTGATTTCATCTAAACCGTCTTCAATAAGTATTGCATTTTCTTTGAACTTATTGAAAAGGACCTTTCCTTCTTGCATTCTAAATTCGTCGCATTCATTCAGTGCTTGAATTAATACTTTTTTAACCACTTCCCAATCTTCCTTGCTTTCTGGTTTCTCGGTATTGGACAGGCAAACATTCGGGGATTGCAAGGCCAGTTTAAAAATATCAGTGTTGGCCAATTCCCCCACTTCTTTTGCCAATTGGGTATATTTCCGGTAATATTTTTGAAACAGGTCTTCCTGTATTAACAATGGCAGCTCACTTTCCTTTTTGGAAACGAATTCGATCGAAATGTTAACCTTTCCTCTTTCCAATATTCCTGCCACCAGGGTACGGATATCATTTTCTTTTTCTGAAAATTGCCTTGGCGCTTTGAGATTAAGGTCTATAAATTTGGAATTCAGGGTTTTTACCTCAACTTGAACCGTATAATTTTCGTCTTCAAAATTTGCCAGGCCATAACCTGTCATCGATTTAATCATATAAAATTTTGTTAGGCATTAAAAATTATAGCCCAAGGTTACATAAAATCTGGTTTCTTCTTCTGTATAATTTCGGATGGGCTTAGCTGCATCAAATTTAACGTAATAATTGAGCAAAACCGTCCTGACCCCGGCACCATAGCTTTGTAACCAGGGATTGTTAAAATTATTTAAGGTGATCACAAAAGGTGAACCTTCTGTATTGATGACCTCGGTATTTTGATCATTTACCCTTTCCCAAGGGGCAGAATTGGACCAGGAGGAACCGGCATCATAGAACCCGACCAATTGGAAATTCCGGATAAAGTTGGAAGTGATATTACCCCTGGACAAATAGGAAAACAAGGGAATTCGGAGTTCCGCAGAAAAAGTGATGACATTATTGCCCCTGATTTCATCGTAATCAAATCCCCTCAAGTCTACAAATTCAGTAAACAGAATATTCGAATTTTCTATGCCTGACTCATTTCTTACAGGGGACACCTCGGGTCTATTGGTGGGGGGTTGGTGAAATTGGTTGAACAGCCAATTCTGCATGCCTCCAACCAGGTATTTCTGCGGATTTTGCCCAAAGAAACTCCCCATGTTTAGTCTGGTGGCCAGGGTAAGGTTTTTGTGGATCTTTTGATAATTCCTTAAATCCATATAAACATTGCTGAATGACCTTTCAGCATGATTCAGCCCTTGGTAGTGAACCATCCCCACTTTACCCTTAAAACCCTGCTCCATATATAGTCCCAATAGCCTGGTTTTGTCTACTACCAATTCAGCACGACCACCTGCATAGGTAACATCAAATCTGTTTTGAGCCCCATCGCTACCTCTTAAAACTGAATCAGGATTCAAATTAAAATACTGGGATTTGGCCACAAAGGGGGAAAGGCTTACCCTGGTGCTGACCGATAAAGGATAGGCAAAACCCACCTCGGTTTTTGTCAATACATATTTTTGAAAAGTCAGGTCTCCTTCAGTTCTTAAAATTGACCTCCTGTCAAACCTGCCCCTAAAATCCGTCCTGTATTTTAAATATTCATATTCGAAATATACATCACTTCCAGAACGGAAATCCAGGGTGGTCATGATCCCACCTTTAATAGAATGATTATCCAACAAGTCAGTCATTCTTCCATTCAGACTCATGCCAAATCCCCTAAGCGGATCCACTACAAAGGAAGTATTCAAACTCGAGGTAATAAATTGGGGAATATATTTATTTGGCCCCATAATTCGCTTAACCATACTTTGTTGTCGAAAAGCATCCAAAATATTACTTCTTCTATCCTGTTGGTTGAGATCTTCACTCACGGGTCTGGATGATTCCTGGCCAAACAGGGAAGGTATGGTATCAAAAGTGTAGTTATCAGTATCCAAGCCTCCTTGTCTCTCAAACCTTAATCGGTCCAGATTGATGGCTCCTGTCATTTGGCCAGAGGGTACGGTGTCCGAATCCGCCCCTTCATCAGGCAGATCTAAAGCATCCTCCGTTTCGACCTCCCCTAACATCAATCCCTCCAAATTCATGGAACTAATTGTCGTATCTGCCGGACTTAGAGAGGCATCCGGTGTGGCTGAATCGATCTCCCCAGAATCCATCATTACATCCTCCAGGCTTCGGCTTATCCCTGCACTATCCGCAGCTGAATCTTCCTGATCCATAAGTAGGGAGTCCGTCCCTTCCTCCTCTTGGTCATCCTCCTCTCTTTGGATCCTGCGATTGGATATTCTCTCGTTTAACAATTTGGCCTGCGCCAGTTGAATCCGCGGCGTACTTGGGGTAAATTGATCAAGGTTGGGAAAAGTCTCCAATACAAGCTTGCTTTGCACCCCATCTCTTACAGCATAGGCCCACTTATTGGTGTTCAAATTATAGTCAAATGATTCCAGACTTTTATTAAAAGCAGAAACCTGGCTGGATACATTATTTCCCAAACCCAATCTCATAACATTCATAATACCACTTTGATCACTTAAATAAAGTAGGGTAGTATTGTTAAGCTTTCTTGGATGGAGATTAACATGATTGACATTGGTAAGCCTGGTATCTACCAAACTATCCCCTACCTCCAGCTTAAATAAATTATAATAATCGGGCAAGTTGTTGACATCAATGTTTCCTGTCAAAAGGCTATCTGCCAGATCTATCCTGTTTGAGGAATAAATGATGGTGGAGTCATTGACAAAAACCGGTGTCCTATTATCAAATATATCATTTGTTAATCGCCTGCCCTGTCCCCTCATGTTCAAGGTGTAAATATCCGTGCGGCCATTGTTGATGGCAGATAAAACCATGGTTCTTCCATTGGAGGCAAAATCAAGGTCCAAAATCTGCGTAATATTTCTCAGAAAAATTTTATCCTGACTACTACCATCAATGGTCCTCATTCTAAGGGTGGTCACTCCCCTTTTGAAGGTACCGATGACCAGGCTCAGCGTATCCCTCCAGGCGATGGTGGGCGTGGAATAATCAGCATCCTGATCATAGGAAGAATACCCACCTTTGAAAATCACCCTTTCCCTGCTGTTGGAGAGGTCCCTGATTTTCACCCTGAATTTTCCTTCCTTGTTAAAAACATATGCCAAATGTTTACCACCAGGACTGAATTTAATACTCGTGATCGCTCCATACCGATTTTTTGGCGTTTCAACAATAATATTATTCTCTTTAACCTCTTTAAAATTCTGGAAAACCTGCTTGTTCAAATCAGTATAAAACTCCTGCCATTCGCCCGTAAAATCCCTGAATCTTCTACCTAATGTATTGGCGATGCTATTTTCCTCATTTCTATTGATCCTGCTCAGATTAAGTATACTTGAAATGTACCGCCTCCCATATTTTTCTACAATGAAATTCCAGATGGATTGGCCCACCAAAGCGGCTTCTTCATTTTTTAATTTAAATAATTTGGGATTTTCGTTATCTTTCAGATAATGTCTGACGAAATCATCCATTTCCATGCTCCACTCATACGCAAAATACATGGCTGCTCCATCGATAAACCAGTCCGGAAAATTATTCACAAGGTTGGATTGGAAGGCATCCGAAATGCTGGAACCGTAAAGCATTTCTTCAATGATTATTTTAGAGGTATTGTAAATTAAATCCTTTTTAAATACCTCCCAAGAACCCGAATAGGCCACCTCCGCCAGCAATTTGCTGAAAAAAGTTTGGCCATCAACCGTGAAATTATTGGTGTTTAGGTTAAGGTTACTCTCTAGCTGTTCCTGATTCGAGTTATAAATAAATATTTTTGGTTTGGTATAAGCGACATAACCAATAGATTGGGTCAATTTATCGAATTCACCTTCCAGAAAATCAATAGCCATGCGGGCATGGCTTTGGCCTCCATCATAATAATAAACCTCAAAATTATTAGAACTGAAAAAATACCATTCTTTGTTTTTATGCTGGATCCTGTTTTTTCCAAATCTTTCCTGGTCAAACTGGGCCCTAACATTACTCACCCAACAAAGTCCAACCAATAACCAAATAAGTGATAGAATTTTAATTTTCATTTACTTACCTAAATGTTAATTCCAATGTTTTAAATATACTTAAAAAAACGAATTATGTTTACTTCTTTTTGAGGTTCCTCATTTAAAGTTAATAATTTTACCATTTCCCTGCTATAATAAGGTGCTAAAGAAACCCCCTTGGCCCCAAAACCTCCGAAAAGATAAACGTTTTCAAATTCAGGATGTTTTCCCAAAAAAGGCCTCCTGTCCACTGTTGCAGGTCTGATCCCGACCTGATGGTCAATTACGGATACGCTTCCTGCATTCATTAACTCATCCAATTTTTCCAATAATTCATTTTTTGCCTTTTCTGTGGGATCAAGGGTCAGGTCGATTCTATCATATGTAGAACCTACCCGTGCGGTTCCATTGCTCAGATTTATTCTGAATATACCTCGATTAATAATTTCATTGGTTTCAAAAGGCTGTTTAACGGTGAGAATTTCTCCTTTGACGGGTGCAAATGGCAACCAATTAAAATATCTGTTTTTTCCTGCCCCTAAGCCATTGGCAAAAACCAGGGCTTTCGCCCTTCCTCCATTAAATGCCCAACACCCGCTCTTTTGGGTGAGACCGCATTCCGACTCTGTTCCCAAAGTAATCAATTTCTCCTTTTTCAACCAGCTTTGGTAATGCTTCATTAGGGAATAAATATCCAAATATCCGGATTTTTTCAACAACAATCCTCCATATCCATCATGCAATTCCGGGTATCGAGGGGCCGTATAAATTTTGCCCACATATTCTTCAAACCGGTCATCAGCACTTTTTGCAAGCCATTCGTTCTGTTCTTCAAAAGATAAAAATGGCCTGTATATCCCTACAGGAAAAAAGAATCTTTTTCCCAGGAAACTTTCCATCTCTTTATAAAACGGTTCGATTTCGGGAAATAATACATCTGCCTGCCAGGTTTTTACCATTCTTCTTCCGGTTATTGGGTTATACAGCCCTGCTGCCACTTTACTACTGGTCCCTTCTTCATCTTTGTCAATAAGATGAACTTTAAATCCTGCCTTAATCAACCTGTAAGATAAAACGGTACCTGCCAGACCTTGCCCAATCAGTAAAAAATCTACTTCCATGCTTAAAATTAAATCATTCTTTGTTATTTTGATGCAATAAAACAAACCAAATAAATAAAATGCTAAAAATAAAATCCTTTACCTTCAATCCTTTTATGGAGAACACCTATGTGGTTTATGATGAAACCAAAGAGGCCTTAATCATCGACCCTGGATGTTATGAAAAACTGGAAAAAGGGATCTTGCTAGATTTTATCACCAAAGAAAATCTCCAGCCGGTTAAATTATTAAATACCCATTGTCATATTGACCATGTTCTGGGCAATGCTTTTGTAAAGACAACCTTTGATATTCCTCTTTGGTACCATGAGCAGGAAGAGCAAATAATAAAGGCTGTCCCTACTTATGCTCCCAATTATGGCTTCCCCCAATACCAAAGCACTAAGGTGGACCATTATATCCGCGAAGGAGAATGGATAAAGTTTGGCAATCAACAGTTTTTATCCCTTCTGGTTCCGGGACATTCTCCGGGACATTTGGTTTTTTACCATGAACCTACCCATCAGTGTATCGCCGGAGACACCTTATTCCAGGGAAGCATAGGAAGAACAGACCTTCCCGGTGGAGAACATGAAACATTACTCAATGCCATAAAAACAAAACTGTTTGTTCTGCCAGATGAGGTTAAAATTTTCCCAGGTCATGGTGCCTCCACTACCATAGGAGAAGAAAAGAGCAATAATCCATTTGTAGGTTTAAATGCAAAACATTGAAAATTAAAAAACATATACCCAACGCCCTTACCTGTCTGAATTTGCTGGCAGGTATGATAGGTATTTATTATGTAATTGAAAACGGGGCCTTATATGGTGCCTATTTCATTTTTGCTGCTGCGCTATTTGATTTTCTGGATGGTTTTGCCGCCAGATTATTAAGAGTTCAAAGTGCCATCGGCAAGGAGTTGGATTCCCTTGCCGATTTGGTAACCTTTGGCGTACTTCCTGCTTTCATCCTGTTTTTAATAATACAAAACACCACCGCATTATGGTTTCTGCCCTATTTTGCCTTTATCATCGGCATCCAATCGGCCCTTAGGCTCGCCAATTTCAATATTGATGAAAAGCAGGAAGACCAGTTCATTGGGCTTCCCACCCCAGCAAATGCCCTGTTTATTTCTACCCTTCCATTTTTGGGTAATAGGTTTGTCTGGTTTCAAGATCTGCTGGAAAATCCTTATTATATTTTAGCCATTACCTTTTTATTTGCGTATTTACTTACTGCACCGCTGCCTCTATTGGCACTGAAATTTAATAATTTCAAATGGTCGGACAACAAATGGCGATACCTAACGCTTTTATTTTCGGGGATAAGTATAATGGTATTGGGAATATCAGGAGTGCCTTTTGCCATTCTTACCTATATCTGCCTATCTGTTTTAAGTCATGTCTTTGGCAAAAATGAGGAGAAATAATGAGCATATAAAATTAGGTTTCGTCATTTTGGTCAGCAGTTTGTTTTGTTTCCAACCAGTCTGGAGCCAGCAATCCTTTAAATTCCCTATCATACAGGAAGGGATCTATAAAATTTCCCTGGACCAAGCCCAAGCTTTGGGTATAAACAATCTGGAAGATATCGGAATTTACGGTTATGGTGGGATGATGCCCCAAAAACTGGACAGCACGGCATTACAACCAATGGAAATTCCCATAAAAAGAATGGGCGATGCCTTGTATTTTTTTTTAACCGATGCGGATTTCCTTTCCTCAAAAGATGGGGAAATCCATTTTACCCCTCACCAATATACAGATACCCTATACTATGTGCTTTCTACAGGGAGTGAAGTTAAAAATGCCGTCAGGGAAGATACTGCAGCCCATTTTGCTGACAATGAAAAATACGGGCACGGAGACCTTTTTCAAGTTCAGCACTTCAAGAAAGAAGAAAACAATATCCTGAGTTCAGGAAGAGGATGGTATGGATTAAGATTATTTAACAGGCAAGGGGAAAGCCTGCCCTTTAAGGTGCCCTCAGGATTTGATTCGGAAAGAATCTGGATTTCCGCCACTTTTATGGCCCAATCTACCAATGAGAGTAAATTTAAAGTAAAGATACAAAACAGCGAAACCGGTGAGGTTAGCATTTCCTCCATTCCCAATAACCGCTATACCATCAAAGGCAGGGAAGGTAAATTCACAGCCTTTTCTGATTTTAAGGCTACAAACGATCAATTGGATTGGGAAATTCAATATGAATCTTCAGACCCAAATGGATTAGGATATCTTAAAGAAGCCCTGGTAGGGTTTCTTTTTCCCTCCATAGCCATGCCCACAGGTGTATATTATCGTATGGAAAAAAATCCCATTGTGCTTGAAACCGGGTCCTTAATGGTTTGGGATGTAAACGATTTTCACCATCCCACAGACATTACCTCCACAGAACCAATCATCACCCATTCCAAAAAATTGGCCGTTTTCAATCCGGAACAAGTACCTGAGATTTCTCAAATGGAACCTATAGACCCATCCATTTCCCAGGTTGATGAATTCCCTGAATTGCTTATTATCACCTCCCTGGAACTATGGAACCAAGCGAACCGTCTTTCTGATTTTAAAAACAAAACGGGTACATCTTCAAAAGCAGTATTGTTAACCGATATCTATAATGCTTTCGGTTTTGGAAACCCTGATATTACTGCCATTAGGAATTTTATCGCTTATCATTTTCACCAGGGAGGAAATCTTAAAAACGTGTTGTTTTTTGGAAAAGGGACCTTTGACTATAAAAACATTTTGGGAGGTAGGCCCAATTTAGTTCCCACTTACAGTTCTTATTCCAGCCTTAATCCTCTTACCACTTATGGATCAGATGATTATTTCGGGTTTTTACAATTTGGCAAGGGAGAATGGCAGGAAACCTCAGCCAGTGACCATTTACTGGATATAGGTATAGGCCGGATCCCTGCCATAAATGTCCAGGAAGCAGCCATTGCGGTAGACAAAATCATGCATTACCAAAACCAGGAAATTACAGGAGGAAGCTGGAAAAACACACTCCTTTTTATGGCTGATGATGGGGATAACCATATTCACCTCAAAGATGCTGAAAACCATACGGATTATCTGAACAAAAATCATCCGGAGTTTAATCTCCGAAAACTGTACGTGAATAATTTTGAAAAAACCATAACAGGTTCCGTGCCCAGTGTGCCCGAGGCAAGAAAGGCTTTGGAAAATTTCTTGGAAGAAGGGGTTTTGTTGATCAATTTTATCGGACACGGAAATGAAACAACCTTGACAGCGGAAGAATTGTTTACTGTAAGCGACATTAGAGACTGGCCCGAAACCGACAAATACCCCATATTTGTAACAGCTACATGTGAATTTGGCAGGCATGACAGCCCCTTTATCCGATCAGGGGCGGAGGAATTATTGCTTGCACATAAAAAGGGCGCAATTGCTTTGCTGACAACAGGGAGACCCGTATTCAGTAGCGTGAATTATTCCTTGAACAAAGCTTTTATAGAGACGGTTTTTCAGACCAAAGGGGGAGAAGGGCTTACTTTAGGGGAGATTTTTAAAATCACCAAAAACAATAGCCTCAACGGGCCATTAAACCGAAATTTTTCTTTATTGGGTGATCCTTCTCTCAAAATGAACTTACCTGAATTAAAGGTGGAAACCAGTACCTTTGTGAATTTGGATTTAAACGTTGAAAAAGACACCCTTGGAGCGTTTCAGAAATTGTATTACAAAGGCCTCATAACAGACCCACTTACGGGTTCACATATTCCCCAATTCAACGGGGATTTTGAAATCAGCCTGGTAGATAAGCCCCTTCTCCGGGAAACAAGAGGCAATGAGGGCACCAAAACCTCTTTCCTTGACTACCAAACTACGCTTTTCAGAGGCACCGGAAAGGTGGAAAACGGTCAGTTTGAAGGTGAATTATTCCTGGGCAAAAACATCCCTGGTAAGATTGGAGAGGGAAGGATCAAAGTATTTGCTAAGGACACGCAATTTCCCAGAGAAGCAGTGGGAGCAAAAATGATCAAAATTGGGGGAACCTTCCCTCCTCCGGAAGAAGACAAAAGCGGTCCAAATATCGAGGTGTTTTTTATGGATAGCCTTCAATCCCACTCCAAAATTCCTTCCACACAAACACCCTTTTGGATCAATTTGAATGACACCTCTGGTATCAATATGGCCTACAATAATCCTGAGGAGGAAATCACCCTCACCTTAAATGAACAGCCACCCATATCATTAAACGAAAATTATAAAAGTTTGAGCGGGGGATACATCACTGGATATGTGAAAGGTTTACTCACCGGCCTCAGGGAAGGCAGGAACACCATAACCATTAGGGTTCACGATACCCTTGGCAATTGGTCTGAAAAAACAGAAATATTGGAGGTGGAAGGTAGTGGCAAAATTAGAATTCTGGAATTGGTCAATTATCCAAATCCGGCTGAATCTCAAACACAATTTAAATTTTCACACAATCGTCCCGGTGAAAATTTAAATTTAAAATTAAGGGTATTTTCGCTGCTGGGCAATGAAATATTTTCCCTGGAAAAACGTTTTCCAAAAGCTGATGCCAAAATTGAAGGCATAGACTGGATTTTTTTGCGCCACAAAACAAATTATCCGGCAAAAGGAACTTATCTTTACGTATTAAATCTCTACTCTGAAGAAGATGGTGCTTCAGTAATTAAGGGGGGGAAAATTATTATACAATGAAAGTGTACAAAAACATTCTTCTATCTTTTGCATTATTGATGCTTTTTATTTGTCTAAATCATAGTGTGCGTGCTCAAAATAATTCCGATGACCCCAATTCAGTAACCCTTTCGGGACAGAATTCCAATAGAAGGGTCATCACCACGGCCGTTCCATTTCTAAATTTCGCACCTGACAGCAGACATTCTGCCATGGGTGATGCCGGTGTGGCCTCCAGCCCGGATGCCAATTCCGCCCATTGGAATGCCGGAAAACTGGCTTTCATTCAGGATGATATCGGTTTTTCACTTTCCTATTCCCCATGGTTGGGGAGATTGGTTCCCGACATGTCGCTGAATTACCTCACGGGGTATAAACGGATTGACAATGTTTCCGCTTTTGGTATTGAGCTGAGGTATTTTAATATGGGCGATATCTCTCTTACCGATGGCCGGGGTAATTCTCTAGGGGACTTCAGTCCAAGGGATATTGCCATTGGTGGGACCTATTCAAGAAAATTGTCCGACAACCTTTCCTTGGGAATTTCCGCCAGGTTTATACATTCCAACCTTTCGGGAAATATAAGCTCTGCAGGAGGAAATGAAAGCAGGCCGGGCGTAAGTGTAGGCACCGATGTAGGGATTTATCATACCGCGGAGGTTTTGGTTTCTGACAAAGAAGCAGATTTTTCCTGGGGGCTGAGCATCTCCAATATTGGCCCAAAAATCACCTATAACAGTGCCGATGATTTGGATTATTTGCCCACCAACCTAAGGTTTGGTACCGCCTTGATGATTCCAATGGATGAAATGAATAGCATTACTTTCTTGTTGGATTTAAATAAACTCATGGTGCCCACCCCCCCTTTGTATGCAGAAGATGAAAATGGAGCATTGATTATAGACCCCAACACCAACCGGCCTCAAATTGCAGCGGGTGAAGACCCTTCAAGGCCCTTGCTAAGTGGTATGTTTGGCTCGTTTTTCGATGCACCGGATGGATTTAGTGAGGAAATGCAGGAGGTAATGATCTCATTTGGAACAGAATATTCTTATGATGATAAATTTGCCGTCAGGCTGGGGTATTTCTACGAAAACCCGAATAAAGGCGGTAGAAAATATTTTACAATGGGGGTGGGTTTTGGCTTTAACCGGCTTGGCTTTGATTTTTCTTACCTGGTACCTCAGGTACAAAACCATCCTTTGGCTGAAACCCTGAGATTCACCTTGAAATATGACGTTCAACCATGATGGTGGATAGAACGCAGGTCCCACCATTTAGAGTGCCGGAAAAAATCACTTTGGTTCATCCACAGAAGCGGATATTGAAAAATGGTATGTCACTTTTCTTTATCCCCTCACCCCAAATTGAGGCGATAAAATTAGAAGTAATATTTCCCATTCATTTTAACCCTGTGTCCATGGATCAAACTTTGGTGCCTTTTTTTATGCTGCACATGCTGCAGGAAGGTACCCATTCCAAAAATTCGGGGCAACTGGATGATTTTTTTGATTTCCATGCATCAGAGATTGAAGTCCTTTCCGGCTATGAAAAGCATGGGTTGGGAATATTGACCACCGGAAAACATCTTCCTGATGTATTACCTGTGTTCAGGTCCCTGTTTACCGAAGCGGTTTTTCCCGATAAAGAACTCGCCAAAAGGAAATCTCAAAAAAAATTAAGTATTCACATTCAAAAAGAGCAAACCTCTGCCAGGGCCAATCAATTGGTCCGGAAGATTTTATTTGGCCATGATCATCCCTTTGGATACAATGCGCAGGAAGAAGACATCGACAAAATTGAAAAGGATTCGTTGATCCATTATTATCAAAAAAACTTTCTTGTTTCTCCTGAAATTTTTGTGACAGGACAGTTAAATGAGCCCACGCTATTGGAAATAGAGCGGATTTTTGAAGACTTGACATTTTCCAGTTCTTTTTCCCAAACAAAACCAATAAAACCTCTTGCAGATCAAAGGATTACCGAATTCAAAGCCGAGTCGGTCCAATCCAGCATCAGGATAGGGAAACCAATGATTCCAAAGACCCATCCTGACTACCATGGCCTTGTGGTATTCAATACTATTCTGGGGGGGTATTTTGGGAGCAGACTCATCAAAAATATCCGGGAAGAAAAAGGATATACCTATGGCATTAACAGCTTTTTGGGAAACCTTAGCAGTGCTGACTATTGGATGGTCATGGCAGATGTAAAGGGAGGTTTTGCTGAACCGGTAATAGAAGAAGTGTACTTGGAAATCGACAAATTAAGGGAGGAACTTATTTCTGATGATGAAATGGAAATCGTCAGGAATTATATGATAGGGCACCTTTTGGCCCAGGTCAGTAGCCCCTTTGATTTGATGAGTCAGTTTAAAAATATCCACTTCAACAGGCTGAACGAAGATTTTTACCAAGACCATTTGGATTATATCAAAAACTTCCAAAAAAAGGAAATAAGTGAAATCGGAAAGAAATATTTTCAGCCCGGCAGCTTTAAAGAAATCATAGTAGGAGCGAAGTAAATCAAACCTTGTTTCCTTTCCATAAAAAATAAAACATGGACAGGTCGAAATGACTTCTACTCCAGTTCCTGAAAATTTGATATTTTAATCCCCTACATCCTACCTTTTTTGCCAATTCCATGAATTTTTCTGCTATTTCAAAATTTGCTGAAAAAAGAGCATGTTTGGCTTCATGCAATATTCGGAACATTAAGGCATTTCTTTCTTCTTCATTCCTTTTCATGTCAAAAATCTTTTCACAAACTATATAGGTGGATGGCAGCATCCGGGAGTTTTTGTACCGGTATTGTCCGGAGGCAAAGGATGTAGAAAGCAATCTTTTTTTTACACCCACGCTGTCAGAGAAAATAAAACGGTATTTTCGGGACATCCTAACGAGGATATCAAAATCCTCATAGGATAGCCGCTCATCATAGCCCCCCTCCTTTTTTAAAAACGCCGATACAAAAACCAATGTGGCCGTGCATATGGCATATTTTTTAACCAGGAGCGAAAAAACATCACCGTCCCGAACCCGGTAAAGGGATTTTCCTTTTTCATTTGTTGGGTAAAATGGGGAAGCTAATCCCGTTTCCTTTTGCAGGATGGCATTACAGAAATAAACGCCGGCAATTGAATTTTCAAGTTTTTGAACCGCCTTTTTCAAATGATTGGGATAAAAAAAATCATCTGCGGCCAGATCGGCGAGGTATTTCCCTTTGCTTATCAACAATGCCTCATTGAATGCCTCACAATAGTTTTTCCGTTCTTTATGGAAAAAGGTGGTGATTTTTTTGTTGGTGGCTTTTTCGGATAGCCATTGCCGGATTGTTTCCTGAGAACCATCATCGCTGCCATTATCTATGATGATCAATTCAATTTCCTTATGTCTTTGGAAAAGAACACTGTCCAGGGCATTTGCAACGAAGGGTTGTTGATTATGACAGGTACAAATTACAGTTACCAATTTTGAATTATCCATATGTCGCAATCATCAATTCATCTTATCTATTGGTCTTTATGTTATGAACTTTAGTTTCGCAGATTGATTTAAACAAGCTGGGAGCACTATATGCCCCTGCATCTTGTTTACAAGCTTAATTTAATTTTTCTTTCTATAATTTTTATCCGTTTGTTGAAGGACCCCCAAGGGGGTCAAATATTATTAACCACGGGTTGAAACCCGTGGTTAATTGGGGAATAAATTATATTTTGGCGGAATTTTTGATTTTTCATTCAAAAATTGTGACAAAACTTGTACTTCGAGAGGTCCCCCGCCTCACCAAATAAACTAAATCAGGGCTCCTGTCTGAAAACAGGAACCAACCTAAAATAAAATCAGCAGGAAAACCTTTTACGGTTCAAATGACTAATTTAGCAAAATCTGTTAGAATGAATGCAATATTGTTATGGATGATGCCTATCTGACCCTTGGAGGAGAATCTTCCGGTATTGATACGGTAAAGTTAATCACATAGAAAAAATTTCGTCCAACATTCCCTTTTTATAAAGCTTTAGAAAAATCTCAAGGCATGCCCATGCATCCGTGGCGGCATACAATAATTGTTTATCAGTAAGGGCAGGAGCTTCCCAATTAGAAACCTGTTCGGATTTAGAAATCCTGATCCCCAAGACCATCGCACTTAGATTTCTTACCCCCACATTCAAAAAGCCTACTTTTTTAAGCTCTTCATTCAGGTCAAAAAAGGAATCGGGTTGAAAGCCGGAATCCATCTTTTTTAAAGCTTTGATATCATCCCTAACTGCAGCTCCTATTTTTACAATGTGAGGATCTTCTAAAACAGCCTTTGCCCCAGAGGGTAAACCCCATTCATTGAGTCGGATTAAATAGGCGGTTTCAGGGGTGGAAAGCTGTAACAAGGCCACATCATAACTGACACCTCTTCTAAACGCCGGCCTTGTTTCTGTATCGAATCCAATAAATCTTTGCTGGTAAAGGTCCATTTCCATTTCCAGAAAAGCTTTTTTATTGTCCACCAACACAATTTTTCCGGGAAAAGCACCCAGCTCCATTGCATTTACTTCCTCTTTTGTGATCTTCAAAGGTATCATACCAAAACTTTCTCCTCATTAATTACTTTCATTTCTTCTTTTGAATAATAGTTGATCCCCCAATTAAAATAACCGAAAAGTATGGTCATAAAGGGACTGATGATATTAAAAAAACAAAAGGGGGCATAGGTAAGGGTGGCCACCCCAAGTACAGAAGCCTGAGTAGCCCCACAGGTATTCCAGGGAATCAAAACCGAAGTTACCGTGGCACTGTCTTCTAAAGTTCTGCTTAGGTTTTCTCCTTTGAGTCCTCTTTTTCTATAAATATCGGCATACATCCTACCTGGAACCAATATGGCCAGGTATTGATCGGAAGTAGTAATATTAAAAAACAATCCGGTTCCTGCAGTCGATGCAATCAGGGAACCCACTGAATTCACCTGGCTGATCACCGCCTCTGCAATGACCCTTAACATACCACTGACCTCCATTATACCGCCGAATACCATGGCACAAAGAATAAGCCAAACCGTTAAAAGCATACCCGCCATACCTCCTGTCACCAGTAATTCGTTGACGATTTCATTAGATGTGAGTATACTGGTCTCCCCATATAAAGCCTTCATCACTACTTGAAAAGCTTGTAATGCAAAGCCTCCATTCATTCCTGAAGCCAGTTCCTGAATGACCCCAACTTGAAAAATAATGGCGAACACCCCTCCCAGAATTGCGCCGGCCAATAGTGTTGGTACCGCAGGTACTTTTTTGATTATCAGTACAATAACGACCACTGGTACGATAAAAAGCCATCCTGAGATATTAAACCTGCTCCTTATTACATTTGAAATCTCCTCTACCTGACCAACTGTTCCTTCAGGTTGGCCTAAAACACCAATTATTCCAAAAATAATCAAAGTAATGGTCATGGATGGAACAGTAGTTTTCACCATATGTCGTATATGTGTAAAAAGATCTGTGCCGGCCATAGCTGGTGCTAAGTTGGTGGTGTCAGAAAGCGGGGACATCTTATCCCCAAAATAAGCACCGGAAATAATGGCTCCGGCAATTATCCCTTCTCCAAAACCCAAAGCCTTGCCGATCCCCAGCAAAGCAACACCTACAGTAGCCACTGTGGTCCAACTGCTACCTGTGGCCACAGATACCACGCTGCAAACCAGGCATGCCGCGATTAGAAAGATGGTAGGATTCAGAACCTTAAGCCCATAATAAATCATCGCTGGTACAATTCCGCTAAGCATCCAGGTTCCCGCCAGAGAGCCGATCAATAATAGGATCAAGATGGAGGACATGGCGGATGAGATACTTTTGATGATACCCTCCTGAATTTGGACCCACTGAAAACCCAATCGGAATACGGCGATCAATCCGGCAACCGCTGAAGCAATAACCAATACCAGCTGATTGGATCCCAGTAATCCATCTGTACCGAATACATTGATATTTATAATCAATAAAACGATAAGAAAAAAAATCGGTGACAATGCTTCCCAAACGGTTGGCTTCTTTGTGCTTGTGGTCATGTACTTGTAAAGAAAATAGAAGAGAAACCTAAAGATATAAAAAAATATGAATTTTATAATTCCGAAGGTATTCACTGACCGGATGCATCCTATTTTTAATTTTTCCAGAATTTAATTTTAAAATTAAACCCATGCTCCCAAATACAAATTATTTTTATTATCTTAATATCCGTTATACCAGGTATAAACCCCTATAAACCATGAGAAGAATAGATCAACTTTTGATGGAATACGGTCAAAGTCATCAAAACCCGACCAATAAATTCATTCATTGGGTATGTGTTCCTGCCATATTTTTCAGCATTGTGGGATTGATTTTCTGTATTCCTCCCGGTCCATTAGAAAACCTGGGATTTCTTTTGGGACCTTTTGCCAATTGGGCTACCCTGGTTTTGATCATCGTACTGTTTTATTACGTGTCCCTTTCTCCTCCCCTTGCCTTGGGTATGTTCCTGTTTTCCGCATTATGCCTTGCCATTGCCAATTTATTAAGTCTGTTGGCTCCTGTTCCTCTTTGGGCCCTTAGCCTGATTATTTTTGGAGTCTCATGGATTTTCCAGTTCTATGGACATAAAATTGAAGGAAAAAAACCATCTTTTTTTAAGGATGTGCAATTTTTGCTCATTGGTCCTGCCTGGTTGATGCATTTTATTTATAAAAGTATGGGATTTGCCTACTGAAATCGAGCCTGCCTGAGGCAGACAGGCATGACGCAGGCGACACACAGAGGGATGATTATAAAACACCTGCCTGGCCGGCAGGCAGGCATCTGACCTTTAAAAATCAAATTATAATCAGATGAAATCGAGCATGACGCGAGCGACACACAGAGGGATGATTATCAAGCATGCGAGATTCCATATGGCCACTAAAAGACAATTATAAACATATGAAATAATAAATCAAAGCTTTTAAAAAAATCCATTAACAAACCATTTATACTTCAGGTAATAGTTTAATCTGAATATTCTGTATTACAGCCTGTTAATACTGATCGAAAACAATAAAAACTGATTGGGATTATTATTGGATATCAATATTTAAAAAAGATCAACCGAATTAGGCCATAAATAAAATATGGATTTCGTCTATCTTATTGTAATTTTAATCCCGATCTCGTTTATCAAAATCCATTAAGCATGAACCAAATTGTACTGGCCGTCGCAGAAATTCCATTATTATCAGATATTGTAGTCATATTCGGATTGTCTACACTGGTAATCCTTTTGTTTATGCGGCTTAAACTGCCCACCATAATCGGATACCTGTTGACCGGAGCCATAGCAGGCCCATATGGCTTATCATTGGTAGATGCCTCGACTGCTGTGGATGTGTTATCTGAGATTGGTGTAATCCTACTTCTATTTGTCATTGGGATGGAATTTTCCCTAAAAAGCCTTATGGCCATAAAAAAGGCCGTATTTATCGGAGGTGCCCTCCAGGTTTCCCTCACCATTGGCATTACGGCCCTGATTACCTATTCCTTTGGATTTGAGTGGAATATCGCGGTCTTTTTCGGTTTTCTTTTTGCATTGAGCAGTACGGCTATTGTATTGAAATTGCTACAGGAAACCGGGAAAATCAATACCATATCAGGTAGAACTACTCTTGCCGTTTTAATTTTTCAGGACATTATAATCGTACCTTTAGTATTATTTACCCCTATGTTGGCAGGTGAATCTGATAACGTTCTCCTATCCTTATTGTTTTTGGGATTGAAGGGCGGATTGGTAATTGTGCTGACCATAGTCAGTGCAAAATACCTGATACCCCAGTTACTTTACAGGGTGGCCAAATCAAAAAATGAAGAACTTTTTTTGTTGAGTATCATCGTAACCTGTTTCGCCGTAGCCTACGCCACCTCCCTACTGGGGTTATCTTTGGGACTGGGTGCCTTTTTGGCTGGCCTCATCATCAGTGAATCTGAATACAGCCACCACGCTACGGGAAAAATTTTACCATTCAGGGAAATTTTCCTGAGTTTTTTCTTTGTGTCTGTGGGCATGTTATTTGACATCATGTTTTTGATCGACCACATTGCGGTAATTTTGGCATTGGTAACCCTTACCATAGTGGTAAAATTTTTTACTACCAGTCTGGCGGTAAAATCGATCGGAAACAATTTTAAAGAGTCTTTTATAGTTGGCTTATCGATATTTCAGGTAGGGGAATTTTCTTTGTTGCTGGCCAAAGAGGGATTGAAATATGAGCTTTTGGATAATAATACCTATCAGTATTTTTTGGCCATATCCATACTCTCCATGGTCCTGACCCCATTTGTCCTTAAAAAGCGGGAATATTTAGCGCACAGGATCCTCAATACACCCATGCCATTGAAAATCAAAGAAAGGTTTGGAGACAAGATAGATCAACCGGTTATTGACCTGGAATCGGAAATCCTTAGTGACCACCTTATCATCATTGGATACGGCTTAAATGGCAGAAACCTGGCCAGAGCAGCAAAAAAAGCTACCATACCCTATGCCATCATTGAAATGAATCCCGAAACGGTGCGGGAAGAAGCTGCAAAAGGGGAACCCATTGTTTATGGTGATGCGGCCAACTCCGTCGTTTTGGAACATGTCCAAATTCATAAAGCCAGAGTAGTGGTAATCGCCATATCCAATAATGAGGCCACCCGGGGTATCATTATCAATATCCGTCAGGCTACGCAAAATGCATTTGTAATCGTACGCACCCGGTACGTCAACGAAATTGAAGCCATGTTGAAACTGGGTGCCGATGAGGTAATTCCTGAAGAATTTGAAACTTCCATTGAAATATTCACCCGTGTATTGAATAAATACCTGGTGCCAAAGGGTGAAATTGATGACTTCACCCATGATGTACGGTATCACAATTACGAAATGTTCAGATCCCCATCAGGTGCCCCGGACAATGGGATGACCCTGGACCTTCCCGAAATCAATTTTGCCGGTATGAAGATAGAAAAAGATTATGGCGCCTTGATCGGAAAGCCCATTAAGGAAATCAATTTAAGGGAAAATTCCGGTATCAACCTGGTGGCCATTAAAAGGAATGGAAAAACCAATACAGATATCACCGGGGACACTAAATTAAAGCTCGGAGACATTGTCTATGTAGTTGGAAAACAGGAAGCCCTGGAAAAATTTGAAGAGCAAGTTGGGATTTCATAATCAATATAGGGTCGGAGGTAAAAATATTTCCCTGAGCCTTTGAAAAGATTTTTGGTTGTTTTCCCGATAAATATTATTTAAAATAGAGCGTTTCTCTCTGGAAGTCAATCTCCAGTTTAGTGAGGCCCTTGCCACCTCCAATTCCCTTTGTTCTATGCCCTCCCGGGTTTCAAAAAGAGGCTTTCGATCACTTAGAAAGTCCTTCGTGCTGTATTCAAATTCTATCCTTTCCAAAGGAAAAGGAAGGGTTTCTTTCATAAAATGGTACAAGGTTTCATTGTTGAGCGTTTGCACATTGTCCCAGTTAAAATTTAATATACGGCAAACTGGTATCAATACACAATTCCCTGCCTTAAGGGAAATCATTTCATCAAAAAAACAAAAAACCTGCCATTTTTTTCTGTAGCAGGTTTTCCAACAGTTCACTACGTTATTGATTATAAAATCAACATGGCATCTCCATAGCTGAAAAATTTGTAATTTTCCCTAATGCCCTCCTTATAGGCTTTCATTATGAGGTCGTACCCACCGAAAGCCGATGCAGTCATGAGCAAAGTAGACTCTGGAAGGTGAAAATTGGTAATCAAGGCATTTGCGATTTTAAATTCATAAGGGGGAATGATGAATTTATCTGTCCAGCCACTGCTTGCCTTTAGCCGACTGCTTGCCGTTACGGAGGATTCAATGGTTTTCAAAGAGGTGGTTCCTACGGAAACAACCCTCTTTTTGCTATCAATAGCTTTATTTACCAAATTAACCGTTTCCTGGGGAATATCATAATTTTCAGAATCCATTTTATGCTTGGTAAGGTCTTCCACATCCACCTGCCTAAAAGTACCCAGGCCAATATGTAGGGTGATAGGGCATACTTCTATACCTTTTATTTCAAGGCGCTTCATCAAATGTTTGGTAAAATGCATCCCTGCAGTAGGCGCTGCTACTGCACCTACATGTTGGGCATAAATGGTCTGGTACCTGTCCCTATCCGAATCCACCACCTCCCTTTCAATAAATTCCTTCAAAATCGGCGTTTCGCCCAAGGTATCTATGGTTTTATAAAACTCCTCATCCGTCCCATCAAATAAAAACCGGATGGTTCTTCCTCTTGAAGTGGTATTATCGATGACTTCAGCCACCAGGTCACTGTCCCCAAAATAAAGTTTGTTTCCTACTCTGATTTTCCTGGCCGGATCAACCAACACATCCCAAAGTCTTAAATCCGTATTGAGTTCCCTTAAAAGAAATACTTCAATTTTGGCGCCGGTTTTTTCTTTGTTCCCATAAAGCCTTGCCGGAAACACCTTGGTATTATTGGTCACAAACACATCCCCTTCATCAAAATAATCGATAATGTCTTTGAATACTTTATGTTCGATCTTTCCTGAATCTCTATGGACAACCATTAACCTGGACTCATCCCGGTTATCAGGTGGATATAAGGATATAAGCTTTTTTGGAATTTCAAATTTGAAATCGGATAACTTCATGTGTATTTATTTTGGAATTGTTTTTTTACCTGATAAACATATTTATCGTAAAAAATGCAAAGTTAATAAGAATTAACCCCATTTCTACCTATATTGTCAAATTGTTTTAAAATTAATTATAAAATTGAAATCAATTAGGTTAATCTGGGAAAGCTTTCGTTTTGCAATGCAGGCCTTGAAGGCCAACCTGACCAGAACCATCTTATCTCTTTTAGGAGTAACGGTGGGGATTTTTGCCATTATCGCCGTGTTTACTTTAGTGGACTCCCTGGAAAGAAATATCAAGGACAGCCTTTCTTTTTTGGGCAACGATGTGATCAGAGTAGACCGCTTCCCTTTTAATTCTGACCGCCAGAATTATCCCTGGTGGAAGTATTTTAGAAGACCGCCCGGAAACCTTGCAGAGTTCCAATTTCTCCGTGAAAGACTTACCAGCGCTGAGGCGGTCACTATTTCTGCCAATACCAGAACCACAGTCAAATCAGGCAGCAATTCCTACGAGAGAGCCAATCTTGACGGTATCGTATTCAGCCATAAGGATGTATATGAGATCCCCCTGGCACAAGGTCGGTTTTTTACTGAATTGGAAATAAAAGGAGCCAGAAATGTGACCATTATCGGCGTGAAAATTGCCAACACCCTCTTCAATGATCAAAATCCCATCGGCAAGGAATTGAAAATTAAAGGTTTGAAATTTATCGTTGTGGGGATTTTCGAAGAAGAAGGGGAAGGGCTATTTGATACCCCATCCAAGGATGAGGCCCTTTTGATTCCCTTCGGTGCGTTCTCCAAAATATATTATGTCGGAAAAAACGGAACAGAACCTACCATTGCTGCCAAAGGCACTGGTAATGACCCCGGGCTCATCGCACTTGAAAATGAAATGGCTGGTCTCTTAAGGGCAAAAAGAGGTCTTAAACCAACAGAAGAGAACAATTTTGCGCTGAACAAATCAGAATTTATCCAAAATGCAGTAGGATCGATCTTTGCGGTAATTTCTATAGCGGGATGGGTAATAGGAGGCTTTTCTATATTAATCGGAGGTTTCGGAATTGCCAATATAATGTTCGTTTCCGTAAAAGAGAGGACGGGAATTATAGGTATCCAGAAATCTCTTGGGGCCAAAAATGTCTTTATACTGCTGCAGTTTCTATTTGAGGCCACCTTCCTGAGCCTAATTGGTGGATTGTCTGGATTGTTGATGGTGTTCGGTGCCACCTTTATTTCATTGGGCAGTCTGGAAATTATTCTTAGCTTCAAAAACATCCTCCTGGGAATAGGCCTTTCTTCCGTGATAGGGATTTTGTCAGGTATCGTTCCTGCCAGTATGGCTTCCAGATTAGATCCGGTAGAGGCCATCAGGGCCTAATGAACATCCACAAATAAAAAGAAAGGCCTATCCTTTATTAAATTGGATCAGCCTTCCTTTTTTGAGTTCCTGTAAATTTATACTTTACTAAGAGGCCGCTTTAGGTTCCTTGGGTTCCTTCTTTTTTGCCTGTTCTTTGATCAATCCTGCTTTTTCTTTAATCTTTAATTCAATTTCATCCATTAATTCAGGATTATCAAGTAGGAGTGTCTTCACGGCATCTCTTCCCTGACCCAGTTTATTGCCTTCGTAGGAAAACCAGGAGCCCGCCTTTTTGACAATCTCAAACTCCACGCCCAGGTCAATGATTTCTCCAACTTTGGAAATTCCCTCTCCATACATGATGTCAAATTCTACCACCTTAAATGGAGGTGAGACTTTATTTTTGACAACTTTCACCTTGGTTCGGTTACCTAGAATATTATCTGCCCCTTCTTTGATTTGGCCGATTCTCCGGATATCCAATCTTACAGAAGCATAAAATTTCAGGGCATTACCACCAGTAGTGGTTTCAGGATTTCCGAACATTACTCCGATTTTTTCCCTCAATTGATTGATAAAGATACAAGCACAACCGGTTTTATTAATGGCCCCGGTCAGTTTTCTGAGGGCCTGGGACATCAACCTCGCCTGAAGGCCCATTTTAGAATCTCCCATTTCCCCCTCCAATTCACTTTTAGGAACCAAGGCAGCCACTGAGTCAATGACGATGATGTCAATGGCTCCGGAACGAATAAGGTGTTCGGTCACCTCCAAAGCCTGCTCCCCACTATCAGGTTGGGAAATCAACAAGTTTTCGATATCAATGCCCAGTTTTTCAGCATAGGTTTTGTCAAAAGCGTGCTCCGCATCAATGAAGGCAGCCAATCCACCTGCTTTTTGTGCTTCTGCAATACAATGCATGGAAAGGGTGGTTTTACCCGAAGATTCAGGACCATAAATTTCGATAACCCTTCCCCTGGGGATACCACCTATGCCCAAAGCCATATCCAAACCCAGGGATCCCGTGGATATGGCGGGAATATCAAGCACCACATTGTCGCTCAGTTTCATGACTGTACCCTTGCCATAGGTTTTTTCCAATTTGTCAAGGGTCAGTTGAAGCGCCTTTAATTTTTCAGTATTCGCATTCATAAATATTTTTATCTTAAAAGTACCATCATTTGGATATGTGAAAGTAAACATTCGGAAGGTCATTACCAACAATGGATAACCATTATGATTGATTTCCGTTATGTTAAATTTGATAATGCTCCTGTCTGTACTGAAATCCAAAAGGGTATGGACTTTGAAGGATTTTCAAATAATACTGCTTCGAGCAAATATGATATTATATCTTAAAACCATATTGATCATTTCATTTTTTTCATTCTTGATGAATGACGATCAGCCCAAGCGGAAAAACCAGGCTTTCACCAAAGGTGAGGAGCTTACATTTAATGTGAATTTTCTATTTTTTAATGCCGCTGAGGCCAAAATGGTAATCTCCGATGAAATTCATCATATCAACGACCGCCCCGCATTTAAAATAGATATCTATGGTAAGACATTAAATATCTTCAAAATGTTTTATGTCAAAGACAATTGGGGAACTTATGTAGACACGGCAAATATGATACCTTACCGGTCCTACCGGCACATCGAAGAAGGCGGTTACCGGAAACATGAGGTGATCGATTTTGATCATGACAGCCATTCTGCCCATGTGAAATTGTTTGACAGGGAAAATAAAAGGGTCGTCAAAGCAGAACGTTTTGATGTCCCTCCCCAAGTACAGGATATCGTCAGCGGTTACTATCTTCTGAGGACCATGAATCTTCGAAATCTTCGAAATGGCGATGTGGTGACCATTCCGGGTTTTTTTGACAAAAAAATATATAACCTAAAGTTAATATACGAAGGTAGGGAAAACATATCCACAGATATCGGCAGTTTCAATACCCATGTTTTTTCACCCGAAATGCCCAGCAATAAACTTTTTCGAGGTAAAAAACCTATTAAAGTCTGGATCACAGACGATGAAAACAGAATTCCCGTAAAAATAAAAGCAAGTTTGGTGTTGGGGTCATTAACTATGGATATCATTTCTGCTGAGGGCTTGCGTAATGATTAGGTAACAATAAATTAACCTCCTTTTCATACGCAATAGATTAACCTCCCTCACTTTTTATGGTATAACATCCTTTGCTAATCAGATTTTAAAATCCTTTTGAAATATGATTATCTTTGACATTATGTTTTAAA
Organism: Cyclobacteriaceae bacterium; assembly: GCA_040905205.1. GTDB lineage: Bacteria > Bacteroidota > Bacteroidia > Cytophagales > Cyclobacteriaceae > Cyclobacterium. Next base: position 1,896 of record JBBDSB010000411.1, on the reverse strand, counting down.
TCCATTCTTGACGTTGAGGATATTGAAAAATGAGTGAAAATCAAAAAACAAAAGTATTGGTAGTAGATGATGAACAGGACATTATCGAGATTTTGACTTACAACCTTGAAAAAGAAGGTTATCAGGTGGAATCAGCCGGAGATGGCATCCAAGCGGTAAAAAAAGCCATTAAATTCCAGCCGGATGTGATTTTGTTGGATATCATGATGCCCCACCAGGACGGGGTAGAAACCTGTAGGCAACTGAGGGATATTCCCGAACTTAAAAATACCTTTATTATATTTTTGACTGCTCGTTCAGAAGAATACTCCGAGGTGGCAGCCTTTGATGTGGGTGCAGATGATTATATTCAAAAACCCATCAAACCCAGGGCACTGGTAAGCCGTATCGCGGCCCTATTTAGAAGGGATTCCAAAAAGGACATTGAGACTTCCAGGGTAACCATCAAAGACCTGGTGATAGACCGGAGCAGCTACACCATTAGTCAAAACGGCAAAACCATTATTCTTCCCAAAAAGGAGTTTGAATTGTTACATTTTCTGGCCAAAAATCCCAATATGGTCTTCAGTAGAGACGAGTTGTTGAAAAACATCTGGGGAGCAGATGTCTTTGTTCTTGCACGAACGGTGGATGTTCATATCCGTAAGGTAAGAGAGAAAATCGGAGATCATTATATTTCTACCGTAAAAGGGGTGGGTTATAAATTTGACCTAAATTAAGGGATGTTTACTACCTCACGGGGTATAGCGTTTCTACTGGGGTTTGGCATTAGCCTTTTGCTCGTGGCTTTCTTGTCATTGTTGGAGGAGTCTTCGTCCTTGATTTTAATTGTGTCGGGCACCTTGTCCTTTGCCATTTCTTACCTGCTTATTAACTTAACCCTGGAATTTTTGGTTTTCAGGGAAATCAGTAATATTTATTCGGTTCTTGAAAGGATACAAAAAAAAGACCCTACATTTTCAGCACCCAAAATGGCCAAAGCATCCATCTCCCCGCTGCGAAAAATCCAAAATTCGATCAATACCTATGCGGCTACCAAAAACAGGGAAATAGAGGCGTTGCAAAAGAATGAGACTTTTAGAAGGGAATTTATTGCCGATATTTCCCATGAACTCAAAACCCCCATATTTGCCGCCCAGGGCTATATTCATACCTTGCTGGATGGAGCGGTTGAAGACCATAATGTTCGGGACAAGTTTCTGAAAAGGGCTGCAAAAAGCATAAGCAACCTGGAAAATTTGGTGCAGGACCTTATTATTCTGAACCAGATGGAAAGCGGTGTGATCCGTTTTAACAAAACTACCTTTGACCTAAAGGAACCCATATTGGAAGTGGTGGAGCAATTGGAAGGAAAAGCCCAAAAAAGAGGTGTAAAAATCAGGTTCAATTCGCGGAAAAACGACCATTACTTTACTTTGGCGGATAAGGATAAAATTTACAGGGTCATACAAAACCTTGTTTCCAACGCCATTAAATACAATAAGGATGGTGGAGAAGTAGAAATCAGCATCAAAACCCATAAAAACCATTTCACCGTTTTGGTAATGGATCAGGGGATGGGCATCTCACCAGAAGATTTAAAAAGAATTTTTGAACGTTTTTATAGGGTAGAAAAAAGCCGTTCCCGGGAAAAAGGGGGGACGGGACTTGGCCTTGCCATTGTCAAACATATTTTGGAAGGCCACAAAAGCAAAATCACGGTAAGTTCCACATTGGGGAAGGGTTCCATTTTTGGCTTTGATTTGCCTAAAGCCAAGCAAAACCCAATTTTTTAATATTTAAGACCTATCGGTCTATATATTAACCTGAGATTCTAAAACAGTACGAATTATGGATGCTAATCCTTTCCTAAGCAAATGGGCAATTCCCTGATAACGCAAAGCATCTAAGAATCAA
>JBBDSB010000410.1:0-5771 GCA_040905205.1 Cyclobacteriaceae bacterium | reverse complement strand
GGGTGTAATTGCAAATTACACCCAGCTGTTTACACCCAGAGGCGTTATTAAAACCTGAGCCGTTAACAAATAAAAAAAATCCTATTTCCCTTCCAGTAACCGCTCCAGCCTTGTCATCATTTCATCCTTCTCCTTGAGCATCCTTTCGTAAAGGGCAATCTTCTCTTCAGGAAGCTGGATCAGTTTAGTTTTAAAATTTCAAAACTATCTTTTTTCTTTTGCTCGGTGTCTTTGCGCTTTTGGCTTGTGAGCAGGCGCATCTATTATTTTCAAGCAAAATGTAATCTTCCTTTTGCTTGGAAAATTTACCTTTATTTAAAAACTATCCTACTAAATTTAATTCCTATTCAATAATGTCAATTAATTTTCTTGCAATTGCTTCGCCAACTACCTTATGTGCTTTTTGATTCCAATGTCCACTTTTATTCGAAATTTCCCATTCATTTGGGTCATTTCCTATTTTCTTCATTAAATTCAATTTTTCGCTTAAATAAAAATATTTTAAGTCATTTTTCAAACATAGATTTTGGAACTCTTGAGGTAATTTCAGATGGTCTCTATTAACAATAATAACTTTATTGACGTCAAGAGATTTTATTATTCTTTCTGTAACTGGGTTTATTTGATATTCTTTTGTCTTTTCAGCGTGTAATGTTCCTGATTTGTTTTCAGGATTAAACCAGAAATATATTTTGTCAAGAAGAATAGCAAAAATTGGCGTTGTTTCTGTCTTCCTCCGACCTATATTAAACATATTTAAAATGCTCGAATTTTGAGTTAGAAATTTTGTGTTTTCAAATAGTTCAATTTCATCTGATTCAAAATTAAAGGAAATTAGAAGACTATCATCTTTAATAATTGTTTTGGGTAATAATGGGTCTGAGTATTCTGGTTCTAAATCATCTTTAGAAATATTCCAACCAGATAAGGTTCAATTTTGGCATTCACTTTTCTGGTTAAACTCCGAATTTTACCCGTTGAACAGTCGTCGCCGTCTTCCCAAACAATTATTATACCAATTTCACTATCATCGATGGCAGTGTAGGAAAAATAGCTGCCTTACAAATATGCTTTATCAATAAATATCCCCTCTGAACGGTTTGCAAATATGATTAGTTGCGGAATGCGGGGCGATTTCCTGTCGAAAAGCACCGAAGTTTGTGCGGGTGATAAACCATGATTATCAGCACCGAAACCGCAATTAATTATATTTGCTGTTAGCAACCGTTCATTTCTGTTTCAGCTAAAATTTCAAATGGATTCATGCTTCCTGTGTAAGATGGATTTAAAGTAAAAGGTAGAAAACCTTCATTTTCAAATTTCTCGAAGAACTTTGGTGTCACACTTTAATATAAATCATAAACCTTTTCATATTTTGCTCTGACTTTCTCAATTAAAAAATTATTTTTTTTAAATATTCAACCTCTCTGAGAAATCTTAGGTCTTCATCAATTCTGAAATACCTATCTGTTTCAACAAACATATTTGTGTCAATTGGAAGATCCATTCTCGGCAGTACATTGATTTTCTATCCTACCGTGTACTAACCCCCATATTAAATCGTCCTATTCCTCAGTTCTGAACGCGTTTGCCTGAAACCGGATAAAACAATCGGTTGTCAGGCACCCAAAATATGCTTTTCTGGAATCTCCCCTCTCTCCCGGCAAAAATCTCCTGAACCAATGAAACCGGTAATCAATATACTGGAAAAATGAAATTTTACCAACGGTTTATTTAAAATCCAATTTGAATCTGCCCTAGGACTGCCTAAAACTTTTCATTGATGGCTGGCCGGATATCCCGGAGTTTCAACAAAAAGAGCATTGGTCTATAGGCTGGCGGGGGAAGGTGCAGATCACTATTTTTTACTGAATGAAGGAGAACGAAAAAAGCTGAAACTAAAATTTGACCAATACCAATACCAAAATGCCCAGGATCCCGTCACCAGTGAAAAGTTTCTTTTGGATGCCTGGATTTTACTCGATGACCACAGCGCCCGTTGGATAAGATATAAAAAATAATGGTGAAAGGATGGGTCTCCATGCCAATTCATTTATTGGATCCCTTTTCCCCGGAACCAAATTTATTCCGGCAATTATTTCAGTGCCTATAGCTTGAAAACATTCTCATTGGCCTTCTCTTTCTTGACCTGGTCAATTAAAAATATGTTGGTAGAAATGATTATTTTTTACTTAATTACCAAAAATATTGAATTGGTCCATTACCGCTAATTCACAAAAAAAATACCAATGTTTTTTTCTGACTTCCCGTATAGTAGGCCATGTGGTATTTGATCACTTCACACTTGGCCACTTTGAAAAAGCGTTTCGGTAATCTTTTTCATTTCGAAAACCCGAATGTGAAGGATTTTTGGTTTATTTCAAAAGAGGAAAAGAGAAAAAAAAATCGTATAAAAAAAATCATAAATTATATCATAACTCAATTTGACCAAAAATCATGGAAGTAAAATTACTTAAGGAACGGTTGGGGCCAGAAGGATGCTTTGGTACCAAAACCAGAAAAAAGACGAAAACACCGATAAGGCTACGGCATGTCCTGACAGTATTTGCCTTGTTATTAATTTATTCGGGGGCAAAGGGCCAAAGCCCGGACATAAATGATAATAATGTGAACATTGCGGCTCAGGAGATGCCCTCCAATGGGCAGCAGATCAATTTTGCGGAAAATTAAAATTAAAATTGTTTTAGGGATCTTTATAATGCTTTCCCTATTTGGATTTGCAGGATGCATGGCGTTTCTAGAAGAGGAAGTGAACACCCAATATGATCGCGCCAGTTTTCTGCAGGATCCTTCCGGGGTCGATGCACTTTTGACCGGAGCCTATGCCAGATCCCGGATCATCGCCTATGACCAAAGAAATTATACCTGCCTTCTCAATGAGTTTTGTACGGATGTTTCCTTCGAAACAGGTGGGGGTTTAGAAGCCGTGGCTGCTCCGTATATCCAATTCACCTGGCCGGTAAATAATGGGATTTTAAATGGGCAATGGAATAAAATGTATGCAGCAATAGCAAGTGCCAATACGGTTTTGTCCGTTACCGATGACCTTCAGGATTTACCTGAAAATGAAATCAGAAATAGGGCCAATGTGAGTGAGGTTTCTTTGGGGGAATATTCCACCAAAGAAGAAATAAGGGACTTCATCTTAGAAGAACGGGGAAGAGAATTTTTTTCAGAAGGGTTGAGGAGGGAGGATTTGATCCGCCACGGGAAGTTTATTTCAAGTGCCAGGTCCAGAGGTTATAATGCCCTTGCCCATCAGGCCCTATATCCGATTCCCTTACAACAGATTGACACCAATCCCAACCTGGAACAGAACCCGGGGTATTAATGGAAGTGAAAGGTATCCAACGTAGCTCCGGTGGTCAAAGGAAAGTTAAATTAAACTTTCCTTGAATTGGCATAGTTTTTTCTGCATTTATGTATTACTCTACATAATAAAAATAGTATGATGATGAAAAAAATTAATTATTTTCTTTTTATCGGAGCAGCATCCATTGCAATGGCATGCGGTTCAGGATCCAATAATTCCGGAGATGATTTGACAGATAGCCTCGAATCAGCAGTTAATTCAGTGCTTGATCCGGAACCAGAATCAGATATGGCTGAGAAAACGGCCATAGCAACGCTTTCAGGTGCAAGTGGCAGCAATGCCACAGGAACTGCTACTTTCAGCCAGTTAGAAAACGGAAAAGTACGTTTCGTGCTGGAGGTTGAAAATTTGACGGCAGGAAAACATGCGATACACCTTCATGAAAATGGGGATTGTAGTGCAGCAGATGCCACTTCTGCAGGAGGGCACTGGAATCCTACTGAAAACGAACATGGTAAAAGAGGTGAAAACGGTTACCATGCCGGTGATATTGACAATATGACTGTTGGTGAAGATGGTATGGGCAACCTTGAAATGGAAATAGAAGGATGGTCGATCGGTGATGGACAGGATTCAGATATCCTTAACAAAGCCGTTATCATTCATGCCGAAGCGGATGATTTCACTTCCCAACCATCTGGTGCAGCCGGTGCGAGAGTGGCTTGTGGAGTGATCGAAGCAGGAATTTAAGTTATTTGATCGAAAAATCAGAGTTAGTGAAATAAAAACCCCCAATGGGCCTTCCATTGGGGGGTTTTTATTAGTTTGTTTATTGTTTACTGGGGTTGTGTCATCCGTAAAATGAACTTTGCCCACGCTCGCCCCCCCAATCCTCTTAAGGGGAAGACAGCCCACGGGATTGACCCTTTTAAAGATCTAGATCTGTTGGTTTAGCGTCAAAATTGATGTGACAAGACACTAGTTTATTTATTCCAGTAATCAGGTTACGTTCATTAACTTCCTTTATTTATCGGTCTTGATTCCTTTGATCTCCCAAATGTTCCCTGAAAAATAAAGCCATTACAAATATCGAAAGAGAAAAAGACACCTTGTTTTTAAGAGGTCTCTTCCCTCTATGATTTATGGATATTATCCAGCAATCACCTGTTCATAGATGGGATTCTGCACTTTGAGGATTTTAATTTTTCTAGGGCCACCCGGTAGAACCCAGTCCACAACCTGTCCCTGACTAAACCCAATCAATGCAATGGACAGGGGAGAGAAAACCGAAATTTTTTGCTCAGATAAATTTGCGTTTTTCGGAGTGGTCATAGTCATCTTTATACATTGGACAGGATGACTCAATTCCACTTCAAAGTAAGAATTTAATTGAATCACGTCATTCGGGATTGTTGCGTCAGGGATCCTGCGGGCTGATTCAATTTGGTGGCTCAATTGCCCCACTTCCCTGGTTTGTTCGAAGGGAGTAAGGTTATGGATGATACCCTTTATGGTATTATAGTCGGTTTCTTTGATGATATTTTTCATGAATTCTTTATTTTAGAAAATTGATTTACCCTTGTGCCATTAGGCCCATAAGGTTAAATTGAGATTTTAACGGGAATGAGATATTACCAGATAAATATTGTTTTACCCTCCGCCTTTAAATCAGTAAAGGGCTACTTGATAAAGGCTGTGTGGACGAAAACAACCATAACTTTAAATTTCAGCCCAATGTTATACGGTTAACTAAAAATCGATATTACTTAATAGATGATCTATATTACCTTATTCATACGTAATATATAAAATCTGGTTGGATTATTAATTTATTATTCTTAAAGATGGGTTTTTATACCCTCCCACCATGAAATCAATTCCTATATTTTTTTCCTTTATTTAAACATCTTAATTGTTGCTGAATCTGATTTCCTCAGAATAGTTTTGTCCCTTTTTATTTTTGATGGATACTTTTACCATAATGATAAATTTTAGGTAATTAATTATCATTACCGATCCCATAGCACCTTAGTCGTTTTAACCGAAGTTTTGAGATTACAGAAGAATTGGATACCCAAAAAAGGAAAATTCCTGGAGATTGCTGATAAATGTCCTGTGCACCGAACTTAAAGAAAGAAATTATCATGGAAACAAAATTTAAAAGATAACAATCAACCCATTTTTAGGTGTGGTTTTAAAAATTATTTTTTAGATTCAGTTTTAAATTTTTTTTTAAGGGTATAATTTACTTTATTAATGGTTTAATTTTAGGATAATATATTTTCTGCACCAATGAGTAACTCCAGCAAAACCAAAAACCAGGAAATCATAAAAGAATGGGTCCATGCTTATGGCGATTATTTATATGGCTGGGCTTACCACAAGACCGGAAGCAGGGAGACTGCTGAAGACCTGGTTCAGGAAGTTTTTCTGGCAG
>JBBDSB010000409.1:0-5811 GCA_040905205.1 Cyclobacteriaceae bacterium | reverse complement strand
CACCAGTAAGAATTTTGACGACAGGCCCCTGGGCTTCAGGCTTTGGCAGGTTTCGACTGATACCATTAAAAACCATTTCGTTCCCTTAGAACTACCAAAAGAGGATTGAACCATAAAAATAGCCAGCGGGGATGGCATGCAAGCCATGAATGACATGGTCGGGGAAGCCATGTCCATCAAAGCGGACCTTGCCGAAAAAAAATCCCCCTGCCCCCTTTATAAAGGGGGATTTCGTATACGGGGAATTTACGGTTACGTTTTTGATTAAATAGCTGTAGATCAATGTGTTTAAATAAACCATCGTCCTCCTGATTTATGCGTTTTTTAAATGTTAAGCCTACCGATGACGTGAATAAAAACGTTGTTTAAAAAAGTAGAGTCCAATAAAAAATGAAGATTGACATTCAAATACGAAAAGAGGGTTGGCCCGACAAAAAACCGGGGGTGCGGGAGGTATGAGGGAGGAAGGATTTTTTTGTTCCCGATCAAAAATCGGGACCAAAAGTATAGAGAATTAAGGGATTAATAGCTTATTTTAAGGTCTAATCCTAATACAAAGAAAAACCCTATATTCCCGTAAATTACAAAAAACCCATCTTCATCCCGATTTCTGCGTTTTAAAAAAGTTGATTCTCACAGTGACGGTTTGGTCGGTCTTTTAGGACGATCTTATCCCGAACTCAGGTAAATAGGCAAACTTCATGACCAGTTTGCTTTCAAGCCTGAATCCAGATATCCTTTTCCCAAAAAAGCCAGGGATCAAATAGGAAACTGTTCAAACCGGCAAAATTGCCATATTTTAAAAAGCTACTCAGGTAATGTCAAAATTTACTGTTATTTTTATTCATTCATTTAATAGTAAATAACTGTTTTGGCAGAAATTAATTCAACAGGATCCTCTTTTGGTCGCAAATTCCCTCAGAATATCGGTATTCTCAGGGCTCAATTTCAAGACTGCTATCAGGAATTGTGTCGCCTCGCCTCAACCAGGCTGAGATACGAGCATCAGGCCTATACCCTCGATACATCTGCTTTGGTTCATGAAGTTTATCTAAAAATGAATCAGCAAAATACAAACTTCGAAAACAAAGGGCAGTTTATGGCGATTGCTGCCATTGTAATGAGAAGGTATCTGGTAGATTATGCCAGGAAGAAACAACGATTAAAGCGAGGTGGAAATTATATTCACCTTACCCAGGGTGCCTTGGGGAAGGTAGTTGTGACAACTCCTGAACAAGTATTGGAATTGGATGAATCCTTGAAACGATTAAAGCACCTCAGTCCTCGACATAGCCGGGTGGTTGAGTTTTATTTTTTTGGCGGTTACAAGCACGAAGAAATTGCACAATTGATGGAGGTTTCAATAGATACGGTAAGAAGGGATTGGAGACTGGCGAAAGCATGGCTCAGCAAGGAAATTAAAAGTTGAATGTATGAGAGCAACCAAAGGGACCTTGGAAAAGCTCGGGGAGCTCTTCCACGAGTTGACCCAACTCACAGAACGTGACAAAATTTCCAGGCTTTCGGCAATTTCTAAAGAAAACCCTAACCTATTCAATCAGTTAAATGTTCTTTTGGAATTTGATAAGACTTCACATCCGCTTTTTCACCTAGAACCGGGGGGTCTTTTTTCCATGCTGGCAAGTGAGAAAGAATTGTTGGGAACCAGGATTGGTGCTTTTGAACTGAAGGAGATAGTAGGCCAGGGAGCTATGGGAACGGTATTCAAGGCTCATCGGGTGGATGGGCAATTTGATCAGGTTGTTGCCATTAAGCTGATGAAGCCTTTGATGAATCTTGCTTTCCGAAGCTTCTTTGAGCGGGAACGACAGATTCTTGCCAAATTAAATCATCCAAACATTGCCCGACTGTACGATGGAGGCTTCACTGAAGATGAACGGCCATTTTTTACCATGGAGTGGGTTTCGGGACATAATCTCCTGGATTATTGTCGAATCCATCAATTGGGTTTGGCATTCCGATTGAAGCTTTTTGACCAGGTCTGTCAGGCCGTCCGCTATGCCCATCAGTCACTGATTGCTCACTTGGACCTAAAGCCGCAAAACATTAGTATCAATGAAGATGGGCAGGTCAAACTGTTGGATTTTGGCATTTCTCAGATGCTTGAAGAAGATAGTGAGCACCAGGAAAGTTTTACCCTGGCTTATGCTTCTCCGGAGCAGATACTGCGAAATCATCCCAACACTGTTTCTGACATCTATTCACTTGGAGTGATTTTGTTTGAATTGCTCCACGATCAGCATCCGTTTGCTTCCTTTCTCGATGATCCACAGGCGTTGAAAAACGCGGTATTTGAGGGGAAGGGGTTAGCATTTAAATTTTCAGAAAAATTCAGGAATACCAGCTTTGCTGGCGATTTGGGAAGGATTGTGCATAAGGCTATGGCGGTAAATCCATCGGATCGCTATGCCTCCGTGGATGAATTGATTCGCGATTTGAATGATTTTCAAAAGGATTACCCGGTGAAGGCGCATCCCAAATCCTGGTCCTACAACGTCAAAAAGTATATAGTTCGAAATAGAGTCGTACTTGCAGTGGTCAATGCCGCTTTCCTGGTTTTATTGGGCGTGGGCTTGTATTATACGTTTCAGCTACGAGACCAGCGAAATATCGCCCAGGCTGAGGCGAAGCGTGCCAACCAAATTACTGGTTTGATCACGGATGTTTTTTCGGCGGCTGACCCGAATATCGGCGGGGCAGATACCATTACCGCCGTGCAGTTGCTGGATGAAGGACTTAAAAATCTGAAAAAAAATCTCGGTGAAGATCCGGCACTTTTTGCCGATATGCTCCTGCGATTGGGGCCGGTTTATTTGAGCCTTGGCCACTATGAAAAAGGGAAAGATGCCATCGAGCATGCATACACGATGAACTTAAAGCTGCCGGATACTTCCGTAGAAACGTTGGCAAGAAACGAGATATTGATCTCGAGCGCTTATTTTATGTATGGTATCGTTGATTCTTCCGTGTATTATTCCGAGAAAGCAGTCAGCCGACTCATTGAGTCTGGAATTAGGGATGAGGAATTGCTGTCCAGTGGCTTATTGGAACTGGGAAGTGCTTTTTATGAAATGGCCAATTATCAAAAGGCGGATTCCGTACTGACAGCAGGTTTACGATTGTCAAGACTTGCAGATCCCTCTCCAAACGTAGAATTGGCCACCTTGCTCCACATGAAAGGTGCTACTGCCAGAAAATTAGATTATCTTGATTCTGCCAGAAAATATTTGACAGAATCTCTGGAAATGAAACGGCAGTTGTTTGATGAGCCCCATCTCGAGATTGCCTATACGTATAATTTTTTTGGCAGCTTTTATCAGGATATAGGCGATTACGAAAAGGCTCTCGACTATGTGAAAAAGTCGCTGGAGCAGCGGGAAGCAATCCTGGGTTCGTACCATGTGGAGACGGTCGCAAGCATGGGCAATTTGGCCAGAACCTATTCCAGACTAGGAAAACACGATGAATCAATCCCCCTATACAAGACGGCCATTTCGGTGATTGATTCCATTTTTGGCCAGTCACATTACTATTACGGGGCACTAAATGGGAGTCTTGGAAATGTGTATTATGCGGCAGGAGATTTGAAAAACTCGGCGAAAGTCTTTGAAATAAATCGTAAAATTTTTGACGAGCGACTCTCTGAGAAAGATCCCAGAAAAGCCAGCCCCAGAATCAAACTTGGAAGAATAGCCATGGATGAAGGTCGTTTTGAAGATGCAAAACGTCTTTTTTCTGAAAGTTTAGCGATCAGAAGTAAGCTGCTACCCGAGGGAGATATTCTAATTGCCCAAAGCCAACAAGCACTTGGTGAAAGCTTGCTGGCGATAGGCGATTTTTCTACCGCTGTAGATTATTTTGAAGAGGCTTTATTCCTATTTCGTTCGGCATCCGAACCGGATTTGACCGTACTTGGTCAAATTAATTCGTTCCTCGTGGAGACTTATCGGAAAATGGGTGACGAAGAAAAAGCCAATTATTATGAAAATTTACTGTCAGCCCGGGAATAGACGCTGTACGCTATACTTCCTATCAGCAGCCAACGGTTCTGACACTAATTGAAATGATGTTAGGTTTGAACACCTCATAGCAAACCCTACTTGGTCTGGAATATTGATATTCATTCAACGTTTTCCAGGTAAAATCCCATACTTCAATTTTTATCGCAATATCGTAGGCCCCTGCCGGGACGGTTTTAGTTACGCTTTGCCTTAACCCAATATTTCCACTATTGATGGTGCTTGTACCGGATCTCCCTCTTGTCCTATGGGTGATCGAATAACGCACATTCGGAGCTGTAATCGTTCCTGCATTATTTAGAACCCTCACGTTCCTGGCAGGATATACATTCACGGCACAATTTTCTACTTCATAGGAGGTAGTATATCCGAGCATTGCCGTGGTATTGTCTTTCACAAAATGTAATTTGTATGAAATCGGAACTCCCGGGTTATCTCTGGAATAGACTGCATTTTCTCCTTTGATGATAGGTTCTAAATCCGCAAAATTTCTGGCACTCACCGCTTCGGTGGCCACTTCGGCATTGCCACCGATTGTGACTACGGTAATATTTGAGGTTTCCAATATTTGCTTGTATTTGGACTCTAAGGTTCCGGAAACATCGGTTAATCCGGTTGAATAGTTGAGTGCACCTTCCAGTTCAGCATCTGTCGCACTGGTTGTAGTGGTCATGCGAAACATGATAATCCTTCCATAACTGACAGCTTGCACATAGGCTGGCGGAGTGTCGGGACCAAATCTTTGCTCAATTTCAGCAAGACTGGCGTCAGGGCCAAAAAAACCACCGGGACTGGTTGGAGGCGTCATCGATATGGTATAGAACACTTGTTTGAAAACCATCATCGCCGTGCGTGAGGTTTGATTTTGTGAAAAGTTAAACTGTGCCGCAACATCCCCACGGGCCCATTCTACATTCATGCTCAAGTCCATGCTCACCTGACGTGAACTGTAAGCCGTTTTAGCCACAAAGCTTGAATTGGAAGCATTCACATAACCCTTCTGGTAAGCGTTGGCATTCCACCATTCAAGGGCTTCATCAATTTTTACAGCTACGCTAAAGTCAGAAGGCTTGTCGATTTGCAATGTTCCATTTTCTCCCATCCCAGGCAAGTCAATTCTTAACGTCATAGGAGCCCTGTCCACTGCTGCAGGTGTTGGCAGACCACCTAAGGTGGCTTTATCTGCGATAACAAGCGCACCGGGATAGATAATTCCGCTGGTGGGACGAAGTATGGCTACTTCTTCGAAATTATTTTGCAGGTCATATTTAGTAGTGGTACAAACCTCTGTTCCTCCGGATAAGTTGCTGGTGGTGGAAATCTTGCCTGCCTCTATCCGCTGAGACTCTCCGGATATACTTTGTGTATTTAGCAAGTTGTCGGTGTCGGCATTCAGGTCCCGCAAAAAAAAGCTGATGTCTTCTGCATCCGGTGAAATCGGATTCGGTGGTTCTGCATCTCCGAACATGTCGCATGCCGAAAAAATAAGTGTGATGGCGAAGGCCATCATTACCCTCCATTTTTTTGTAAATAGTGCTTTCATGGTGTTTAGCTATTTGTGTGTACCTGTTACGCGTCATTCATTCCCGAAAGTGGTAATGATTGGAAAAAATATTTGAATTATTTTTCCTGAATGAACTTTAACATATTAAGTTATCTCCTATTTCTTCTTATTTACTGAAATCACTTACCAAGTTCCGCTTGGATAACGGACGGGGTTAGATTCTGCCTCTTTGCCGGGGGAATCGAAGTCCATGTAGCAGAAACCGAA
>JBBDSB010000408.1:0-5818 GCA_040905205.1 Cyclobacteriaceae bacterium | reverse complement strand
ACGATTACTTGTGGAGAGGCATGAGCCACCCTAAATTGATCAGCAATCTGATTGGATATATCCCGGTAATTGATCAGGTCCAAAAAATAGGGGGCCATTTTTTGGCTGTCCTCCGTTTTCCAACTCCTCTCCAATCTGTTCCAGGCCATGCTGCTGATGGAACACCTGCTAGAATGTTTAAAAATGAGAACAGGTTTTAGCTTGCTTTCTTCCACTAGGCCAGCAATCTGAGAAATATCATCTAATTTTTTCCAACTCATAAAATTTTAATATATGGTATGTCTAAAATGGGAATTCGTACTTCATAACTGTATATGAAAGCCCTATAGTTCATTATCACTTAAAATCTTTTCCCCTTATTTTTGCCTCCCATTACGATTTAGCTTGATTTTTGGGAGAACTTATCCAACAAAAATAATTTAGTACGTTTATAGGAAGTATGTTTAAGGAAAAATTTCTTGATTTATTTTTATTGGGTTGCTTTTTGGGCATTTTCATATTCTCAGGATGCCGTCGAATCCAAATGGATGGGCCGATGAGCAGCCAGGCACCTACACCGGCCCCTGAAGCCCATTCCCAAATCCATTTTGGATTGAAGATTCCATTGGCCAAACTGCAATCCACTTTAAATCAAAACCTGCAAAATCTGCTTTATGCCGAGGACGGAATGGTGATTGGGGACGGGTTGTTTGCAGATATCAATATCAATAAAAACGGGATGCTGCAACTGGCCTCACAATCCTCTGGAAAACTGGTAATAACCATGCCTGTTTTTATGGAAGGAAAATTGAAATTGGAGAAAAAAATATTTGGACAAAGTGTTTCCACTGCCCTTCCTTTTGAAGAAGCTTTGACCCCTAAGGTAAGTTTCAAACCTGTTTTAAAGAAGGACTGGTCATTTGGAATTGAAGAACTGGAAATTGAATCTTGGGGAAGGTCCCTGCAACTTGACCTATTGGGTTACCAGATTGACTTTGAACCAATGGTCAGGAAAAGGATACTAACCATCATAGAGCAACAATTGGACAAAGGTGTCTTGGCCCAAATGAATTTTAAAAATCTGGCCCAAACTACCTGGAATGCCTATAGTAAGCCCATTCACATCCAAACAGATAGGGTAGAAAACTATTTGTACACCCTTCCCAAATCACTTTCCATAAAAGAGCAGTTTACGGATGACCAACATCTTTTGCTACAAATTGGCATGGAAGGGGTTGTCCAAAACAGCGCAAAAAAAATTTCGGATAAACCGGTCCAAGAATTGCCTGACCTGACCCTGGAACATGCTGATGGAAATTTTTTGGATATTACCCTTCCTTTGAGCATCACCTATGCTCAAATTGATGAGTACCTAAATGCCACTATAAAGGACAGCTCATTTAAACTGGATTCAAAAACCCTTTTGATACCCCATGAATTTGAAACAGGCCATTACGGAGACAAGGCCCTAGTGAAAATGAAATTTACGGCCAAAAGAACAGGAAAAAATGACGTTAAAGGAGAAATTTTCCTGGTTGGAAAACCCATTTACAATCCTGAAATCCAATCGATTGTTTTTACCGGAATTGACTTTGATTTGAAGACGGAAAGTTTCTATGCGAATACCGCGAATTGGCTGAAAAAACGAAAAATCCTGAATGCCATCCAAAAACATGCGGTTTATCCTATAGCGGAATACCTGGGAAAAGCACAGGAAGAAATGGACACTTTGGGTGGCTGGAACACCTCATTTGCCTCGGCAAACTTGGACAAAACTTCCTTATCCGTGGACGGAATCCATCCCCAAAAAGATAAAATTATGATTTATTTAAAAACCACCGGGGACATACAGGTCAATTGGAAATAACAATACAACAAATTGGGTTTAAGCCATCAGGTCTCCAAATGTTTTGATTCCCTTTTTCTCCGCCTGTTTCAGCATTTTTACCAGTAATTGGGCCGTCAGAAAAGCATCTCCTGCTGCAGTATGTCTGTCATCCAAAGGTATATGGTAATTTTCACATAATTGGTCCAGGGAAAAAGCGCTGGATACCACCAAAGCGGGATCATAGAATTTTCCAAATTCCAGCCGGATGGCCAATTGAAAGGTGTCCAATACCGGGTTTTTTATTTTTCCCAAACCAAAAGGCCTGCCCAATTTCTCCACCATGGCCAGGTCAAATCCAACATGATGACCCACCAAAATGCGGGCTGATGCCTCCCTGACAAAAATCCGAAGGAGTTCCTCCCTGCTGATATAAGGTCTGTCTTCGACCAATCCATGAATGGCTATGGCCTCTTTGCTCCTTTTCTTTGGTCGCAAATAATACTCCTGGGCAGAATGGATGCCAATCCTGTAACCTGCTACCTGAACCGACCCAAAAGAGAGGATATAATCGTGATTTGAATTAAGACCTGTGGTTTCTGTATCCAGAATTAAAAACTCCAGTTCAAATAAGGGTTTGCTTTTTGGAATTTTTCGTGCCGCTATTCTTTTATATTCCCTGATAAATTCACGTTTGGGAAATGGGGCAAATCCGAAAATTTTATTCCATTTTATCATTAACTACCAAAATAATCCAGTTGAAACCTTACCCTTAAAATTTTCTGGATCTCATCGATGGGGGAAAAAGCATTTTTAAGCAGTTGCCTTTGTAATTTCCCCAGTGAATCCGGTTGAATAAACCTGCCGGAGGATTGAGAAATAAGCCCTTCAATGGCCCTGATCCGCATGAAAATTTCATAAGCTTTACCGGCATCTTTAAAAAGCGAGGTGTAATTAGGCTCCAATTCTGCCAGCCTTTCGAAACGCTTAAAGGTATTATTGATACCCACAATGCCATGGCTCAGCACCAGCACCCTAGCTGCATCTGCCAAAGGCATCATGGCCCGGAGTTTAATGTCAAATTTTTCAGCATGATCCCCGGATTTTTCCACCATAAAATTCCGGAAAAATCCAAGGGGAGGAGGGTTTAACAAGGCATTTTTAGATAAAAAATTCAAATACAGTTTTTCCCGGTCAATTTCCTTATAGATATATCCGGTAAGTTCTTCGGCCAACGCAAATTTCCCTGCAACGGGTCTAAAATCAAAAAAAATGGTAGCCATCAACAGGGATTTTTGATCCGGTTCATGTATCCATTCACTAAAATAATTTTTCCAAACCGATAAGGGCTGACACCATTTCGGATTATTGGCCATCATTTCGGCCGGACAGGATTGAAATCCACAAACAAAGAGGGTATCCATTACATCACCAGCCAACAAATGCATATAGGCCATCGCCCGGCCTTTCAGTTCCTGCCCAACATCCTCATAAACTAATGCATTATCCAAATCAGTTCTAAGCAGTTGTTCGCCCCTACCTTCACTTCCCAGGCACAAAAAACAAAATTCCAGATTATTCATATCTGGAAAGTCAGGATCATGCCTGCTTTTGGCCATGGCAATTGCCCTGGCAATGATCACATCATTGATCTCCGTAATAATACCCGCAATGAAATCCATCGCCACTTCATTTTCCAGAAAAAATTTCAACATTATTTCTGCCTGGTTTCTGAGTTTGGCAATTTCATGAACATCGCCGCTATGCTGAAGTGCCCTGATCAAAACCGCCGGGCTATTGCCCTGAGATAAAAGGACATCATGGTCTGAAACGATCCCTATAACGCCCGAGTCAGAAGTTCCATCTTCCGTAAAAATCAGGTGATGCAAACTGTTTTTGATCATGGTAAGATACACTTCAGAAAAGTCAGTGCCCTTTTTGGCTGTAATGACCGGAGTACTCATGATGGATGCTACATTGGTGGAATAGGGAAGATTGGCTGCGATAAGCCGGTTTCTAAGGTCTTTATCGGTAATGATTCCTACAGGATGATGCTTTCCATCTACAATCACAATGGACCCTACCTTGTGATCACTCATTTTTTTTACAGCTGCTGCAACGGTATCTCCTTTTTCACAATGAATGACAGGAAAATTATAATCCAATTTGGATTTTCCGGTAAACAGCATCAGACCGTTTTCTTGCTGAGGACCTACAATAAGGGACCTTGCCTTTTGTGATTGAGAAAGATCGCTCCGTACCACCACCTGTCCAGCCGCAAACCCTGCAGCAAAATAAAGGCTTACCTGGCTGTTTTCTTTTAATATCTTATCAAATGTCGCTACCGGAATGGCATATATCAGGGTGTTTTCTGCGGCCCTGGCACTTAAAATATAGGGCCTTTTTCCCAATAAGGCCAATACACCAAAAACGTCTCCCTCATCACAAAATTCAACGGGCTGCTCTTTTCCATCAATATGGTCTGTAAGATGGACCGCCCCTTCTTTCAGCACAAAAAAAAAGTTTTTGGCCGCTTCCCCTTTTTGAAACAAAAACTCATCTTTTTCATAATAAATAAGTTCCACCTCTTTGGCCACCTGTTCCAACAAACTTTTAGATAAAAACCCAAAAGGCGGAAACTTTTTAAGGAACTCAATTACCCTGTTCACGATTACATTGGCCATCCTGGTTTGGGTTTAAAGAAAACGGATTTATGGGTGTATCAACTAGGAGGGTTGATTTTTTTACTTAGGGGGATGGCAAAAAGGTTTTAGTTGGTTCCCCGACAGCCATCCCCCAATTTCAGTTCGGATAAATTTATTCTACCCTGCCTTTAATGATAGTTTCCACCACCTCAGGATCCAAAAGCGTAGAGGTATCACCAAGATTATCCATATTTCCTTCTGCAACTTTCCTGAGAATCCTTCTCATGATTTTGCCAGACCTTGTTTTTGGAAGACCGGGTACGATTTGAATTTTATCCGGTTTTGCTATCGGTCCTATGATTTTGGTAACGGTGTCTTTAATTTCACCGACCAGATTCTCTACCGTTCTGTTTTTCATGTCACAGATGACATAGGCATAAATACCCTGACCCTTAACGGTATGCGGGTATCCTACCACAGCAGATTCAACCACCAGGGGATGTTCGTTGATGGCGTTTTCTACTTCGGCCGTGCCCATTCTGTGACCTGATACATTGATCACATCATCTACCCTACCCAAAATCCTATAATAGCCATCATGGTCTCGTTTCACACCATCACCGGTGAAATACATTCCCTTATAGGCAGAAAAATAAGTTTGCTTGCATCTTTCATGATCTCCATAGGTAGTCCTCAGCATGCCTGGCCAGGGGAATTTCACGCATAGGTTTCCTTCTACAGAGTTTCCCATCATTTCATTCCCCTCTGTATCCATAATGGCCAGTTGTATACCTGGAAGTGGCAAAGTGGCATAGGCCGGCTTGGTTGGGGTGATTCCTGCCAAGGGAGAAACCATCACGCCACCTGTTTCTGTTTGCCACCAGGTATCTACGATGGGACATTTGGTTTTGCCAATATGGGTATGGTACCAATGCCAGGCTTCTTCATTAATAGGTTCTCCTACCGATCCCAATACCTTTAAGGAATCCAATTTATAGGGAGCGATAGGTTCAGTTCCATAGACCTGCAATGCCCGGATAGCGGTGGGGGCGGTATAAAATTGATTGACCTGGTATTTGTCAACAATGCCCCAAAACCTTCCTGCATCGGGATAAGTGGGTATGCCCTCAAACATCAGGGAGGTGGCTCCTGCTAAAAGAGGCCCGTATACGATGTAGGAATGTCCTGTTACCCAGCCAATATCAGCGGTACACCAGTACACATCGCCGGGGGTATACTGAAAAACATTCTCAAAGGTATATTTGGTGTATACCATGTATCCACCACAGGTATGGACCACTCCTTTTGGTTTTCCGGTAGAACCTGAGGTATAAAGGATGAACAACATGTCTTCACTGTCCATTTCAAC
>JBBDSB010000407.1:0-1002 GCA_040905205.1 Cyclobacteriaceae bacterium | reverse complement strand
ATCATTGATCAATAATGGTATCCCAAGTAGACTTATTCAAAGCAACGAGGGTTTTAACCTGTACCAGCTTTTTGAAATCAGGTATTTCTTTAACCTGTTGGATTTAAGGGAAGACGCTTATCTTATCGATGAACAGGCCTGGAGCCAGGCCAAAAGAAAATGGAGTGAAAAATTCAGATCAAGCGCCAGGTTTTCTATCATAAAGCAATTGATTCATGATTTTGAAAAAAGTCATCCCGTAAAA
Source organism: Cyclobacteriaceae bacterium (assembly GCA_040905205.1). Lineage (GTDB taxonomy): Bacteria > Bacteroidota > Bacteroidia > Cytophagales > Cyclobacteriaceae > Cyclobacterium. Next base: position 758 of record JBBDSB010000407.1, on the reverse strand, counting down.
AAATACCAATCTGATTTGTTGGTTTTCATCAGGGAATCCAGGCTAGAGGATTTTTACATGGAATACGGGGATGTCGTATTGGTCTCCACCATTCACAAAGCGAAAGGAAAAGAGTTTGACAATGTGTTTTTGATGTTGTCCAATTTTAATCCCCGGACAGATGCCATGAAACGGCTGCTCTATGTAGGCATGACCCGGGCAAAAAATTTCCTTGGGATACACCTGAATGCAGACTTTCTGGATGACATTAATGCAGGAAGTTTGGAAAGAATCGATGATCCCAGGGCCTATGATCCACCAAAAAAACTGGCCATGCAATTGTCTTTCAAAGACGTTTGGTTGGATTATTTTATTAAGCGACAAAACCTGGTGATAAAGCTCCTTAGTGGTACCCGGCTGCAGATAAATGGGAATCAGTGTTTAAACCAGGCAGGGCAACCTGTATTGACTTTTTCCAAACTTTTTGTTGCCCAATTGGAAAACCTGGCCAATAAGGGTTATTTGCTAAAATCCGGAAAAGTCAATCATCAGGTTTACTGGCAGAAGGAGGGTATGGAAAAGGAAGTCCTGATTATTTTACCGGAGCTGGTCTTTGAATCAAGTCCCTCGGAATAAATAAGACCTTACGATCGGTCAATTCTTGTATTTTTTCGTTACCGTCAATGTTTAAAAACCGTAAACACAACAAAAAATCGTAACTTTGAAGAATGGAATATTGGGAAGAAATAAATAAAAAACTTAAACCTTGGGTTGACACT
>JBBDSB010000406.1:0-5859 GCA_040905205.1 Cyclobacteriaceae bacterium | reverse complement strand
GCTAAAGGCCAAAATGGCTATTGGCCGTAAGGTTAATGAATAAAGGCTAAAAGCCAAAAGCTAAAGGCTAAAGGCTAAAGCCCCAGGCACAGCTTCGCCTCCTCAGTCCCAGGCTTTTCTCTGGACTGCGCGAAAAATAAAAATACTTAAAAAAAACCAATCGCAGATTACTTTCTCCGAAACCAGTTTTTCCAGGAATTTTCGGTTTTTTGGTCTTCGGCATAATAGCCGTAGCCGTAACCATAGCCGTAACCGTAGCCATAACCGTATTGGTAGGCTTTTTTGTCTACCCCATTAAAGACCATGTAAGCGTTTTTAAGGATTTGTTGTTTTTTCAGGATATTGATATGGTCAATGAACTGTTTTTGGCTGTAATTGTAGCGGACAATAAAGAAGGTCAGGTCGGAAAGTTGCATCAGGTCCAGGGACTCGGCCACCAGACCCACCGGCGGGGTGTCCAGCACCACCATGTCGTATGTTCCCCTCATCTGCGCCAATAGGTCATTAAAACGCTTGGTGATCAGCAGTTCGGCGGGATTGGGGGGAATGGGGCCCGAAGCAATAATGTCGAGATTAGGGTATTTGGTGGACTGAATGACCTCGTCCAAATTATCGGTTTGCCCGCTCAGGTAAGAGGAAAGTCCCACCTTGTTTTTGAGGCCAAAGTCTTCGAAAATCTTGGGTTTGCGCATGTCACAACCAATCAGAAGGGTCTTTTTGCCACTCAGAGAATAAACCGATGCCAGGTTGATGCTGCAAAAGGTCTTTCCCTCTCCTGAAATGCTGGAGGTGATCATGATCACAGAAGGTTGTTCCTTAGGCAGGATAAAATTCATGTTCGCCCTTAAAGACCGGAAAGCTTCGGTGACTCCCGAACGGGGATAATCAAAAACCACCAGGTTTCCATCACCTTCTTCATTGAGGTTGATACTGGTGAGCAGGGTGAGGTCGGCCTTTTTTTCCAGTTCCTTGGCATCCTGGATTTTGGTATTAAAATAACTTCTGCCCATCGTAAAGCCCACGGGAATCACAAATCCCAGGATCAGGGCGATCAGGTAAGTCAGGGCTTTTTTCGGACTGGTGGGTCTGGGGTTGATCAAAGCCGCTTCAATGATTTTATTGCTGGGGGTATTTGAGGCACGGGTAATGGCCGACTCGGCCCTTCTTTCCAATAAAAAAGTGTACAACTCTTCATTGAGGGAAAACTCCCGCTGAATGCGGATCAGGTTCTGTTCTGTTTCGGGCAAGCCACTAAAGGTGCTTTCTATTTTCCGAATCCTTTCCTTCAGGTCATTGGTGATCAGGGCGGCATTCTGGTCAACATTTTCCAGTAGCTCCCGGATGGAGCGGTTCATATCGGAAATCTTCCGGTTGACTTCCCTTACCGGGGGAGAGATTTCCGTCAGTTTGGAGGCATGCATGGACTTTTCGGCCTGCAACTCCAGCAGGTTTTCGATCAGGGAGTTAAGGATGGCATCCTCGATTCCCAAGCCGGAAGGCACGATGATTTCATTGTAATTTTCCCGGACCAGGTACTGCTGCAGTTGCCGGTAATATTGCCTTTTAAACTCTTCTCTGGCCAGCTCATCTTCCAATACCTTAAGCTGTTCAAAAATGGCAGCTCCTTCTGAACTGATGTCATAGGTAGCATTGTTGGAGCGAAAATTTTCCAGCCGGTTTTCGATGTACATCAGGGAGTCGGAGAGCACCACCAACTGGGCATCGATAAAATCAATAGTATTGGTGGCCATGGTGTTTTTTTCTTCCAGCTCATTGGCCAGGTACACTTCCTGCAATTTGTCCAGGTAATCCCTGCCCTTTTTCGGGGTTTGGGTTTGAAGGGTCAGTTGGAGGATGGTGGATTGTTTGTCCATAGGGGCAATTTGAAGGGCCTCACCTGTATAGTGGTTGACCAGGCTGTACTGGTCCCTGAGCCGGATGATCATTTCTCCCTTTGGCTCCATAGCGGTAAGGGCCACTTTTAAGCGGTTGGCCGGCAGGTCCACCCAATCTCCGAAAGTAAAGCTTTTTTGGGGAGAATGAGGGTTTTCGATGATTTTACGGTTTTCATCCTGAGGAAGTACCTGGTTGTATTCATCATCCAGGTAGGCGATGGTAAAGGATTTTTGGTCATTCCATTTGACCAGAATGTCTCCATTGGCCAATTGGGGGGCGGACCAATCCACTTCTATCGCTATGGGGGTATTTTGATAAAGCTCTGTTTTGATAAATACCCCCTGCGCATAATATTCCACATCAAAATTCAATTGGTTCAGGGCCGCTTCTGCAATGGGACGGGATTTGAGGATGATCATCTGGTTGGCCAGTACCATTTCATCCTGGCCTGATCCCAGCCCGGACATTTCAAATATCCCCAGGGCATTGTCCTGTTCTTTTACAAAAAACTTGCTGGAAACCTGGTAAACGGGCACCGCATATCGGATGCTGATGTAGGCAATGGATAAGGTGATCAAAAGGGAAACAATCAGGTAAGGCCATATCCTCCAAACCTGAAGCACCAGGTCTTTGACGTTGATCAAATCATCTTCCGGTACCATCACCGGGGGCCTGTTGGGGGTATTGTTCATGCTCATGGATTATTTGATGGCGTTCAGCACCAGCAATACGGCAGACAGGGTAGTGACGGCCAATTGAAAGGTCTGAACAAAATTGATACCGGTCCCCAGTTCCCGAATTTTCATGGGTTCGGCATAAATCATATCATTGGGGCGGATGAAATAGAACTCTGATTCGATGATCCTCTGGTCATTCAGGTTGACGCGGAAAGAGCGGGTGCCATTCGGATATTGCCTTACCAGGACCACCTCGTTTCTTTTGGCGGTGGTGGTCATGTCCCCGGCGTGGGCAATGGCCTGAAAAATACTGATCCGGTTTTGGAGAATGGTATAATTGCCATTCCGGTTAAATTCCCCCAGGGCAGAAAAGCGGATGCCTCCCAGCCTTACGCGCACAAAGAAATCCTCTTCGTTGACATAAGCGGTGAGTTTTTCTTCCACCAGTTTTTGGGCCTGTTTAGTGGTCAATCCCAGCAATTTGATCTCACCCAGAAGGGGGAGTTCCACCTCCCCGTTTTCGTCCAGGGTATAGCCGTTGATAAAGAAGACATCGCCGCCATTTTGGGCACCCATTCCCATATTCATTCTGGCCGCCTGGTCAGATGAAGCAATCCCGAAGATTTCATTGAGTTCTTCGGAGGTGGTTTTTACATTGATGTCCACTACATCATTGTACTGGAGCAGGTAAGCTTCGGTTTGGTTGGGCACCAGGGGTCCGGCGGTATAGAGGGAATCCTCGTTTCCCCGGTCCTGCATGTAGATGATTCTTTCATTGGATACGCAAGCGCTTCCCAACGCCCCTGTCAGACAAATGAAAAGTAGGGTTTTAATAAAATGCATTTAATGAATAAATAATTAGATCCTTTTTAGTACCGCAAAGGTATTTAAAAGGGAAAGAGGAAAAAACTGTTTTCCGGATTATTTTGGGGGTGGTGACGGTTGATGTATTTGGGGTTTGGAATTGGTTCAATTGGTTAATCATTAAATCGGTAAACTGTTTAACTGTTTAACTGTTGAGGTTTATTTAACCCTTAACCCTTGTCTTCGACAAACACAGGAGTCGAAGGTCGACCTGGGTGTAGATTGTATCTACATCCCTTTTATAAAGGCGGAAACGGTTAGGCAATGGTAATGCCGGTTTGACCTCACCCATTGCCCCCTCTCCCTGATAAGGAGAGGGGAGAAGTTCTGCGAAGACCGGTTGTTCGGCAGGCCGTATTCCAATCCTATTCTGGGTGTGGGATTTTTCTACATCCCTAATATTTAGCATGATACGGATGCCAGGCATTTATAATGCCGGCTCTTTTTGAAAGTTCGTAAAAACCGATCCTGGATTCGGATTCGTCCGGCCATTGCAAATGGCCTTTTTACTAAGCTTTAATTGTTCATAGTACCGAAAATATAAGGGTGAAATTTCAAATTTCACCCAGCATACAGTCCGCCCAGCATACACTCACCCATCCCTGAATTATCACCCTATTACTTGGTAGCCCCCCGTACTTTTGACCGTACCCCAGTATTGGCCCAATAAATCCCTCATCTCATCTCCTGTAGGGGTTTTTTCGCCGTTTTTGCCTTTTTTCCATCCCGGTGAACCTGGCTTATTTTTGGCCTCCCAGTGAACATGCCATTCTGCAATTTCCATTCTCGTACCTGTTACGGCAAAATAATATTTCATCCCATTGGCCCCAGTAGAAGCTTTCCTATAAGCCATGGCTTCGATGGACAACGCTCCCATCTCTTTCATCTTCAATAAAAATTTTAAAGGAACAGCCGGGTTTTTGGAAAAATCCAGGGCATTCACAAAATCTTCGGCGAAATACATATCGCTGAACTCAAACAATTTCATGCCTAGTCTCCAGCCTGGCTTACCCTTGATGTTTTGCTCCAACATCTCAAGGGCAGTACCATAAAGACCCACCTCTGACTCAAATTGGGCATCCTGATCCCAACCCATGGGAATGAGAGCCGGGGGCTTTTGGGGGGTTTCCCGTTGTTTATTTTTGATGGCCACCATATCCTCATTTCTTCCCTCCTTTTCTGCGGCAAAATATTCCCGAATCAGCGTACCCCGGTCTTCTGCAATATCTTTTTTGGCATTGGGCAAAAACAGGCCCTGTAGGATGGCTGCTTTTTCGGTAGGTGCACCTGACCGAAGCACCGCCCCCGACTTTTTAAATGCCTGTACCGTTGCTGCCTTCCTTCCCATCCAATCCGCCTCCTTTTCCAATCCGGCATCATCGTTAATGTTAACCTTTCCTTTTAACTGAAAGGTCGGCTTCACCCGCCCCTGCTTTTGCTGTACCACATGCCATGCCTCATGAGGAAGATGTTTTTCCTGACCGGGGGCTAAATGGATGTCTGTTCCCTGTGCATAGGCATGCGCCTGCAGCTGGCCGGGTTTTTCAGATTGGTAATGCACCTTGACATCATCCATCGTAAAGCCGGAAAGGCTTTCAATTCCTGATTTCAGGGCATCCGGTAATCCGGTATCGTTTTCTTTTTTCTGTCCTGCATTCCCCTGATTTTGCTCATACCTTTGTGCCGGAAGGGCCGGATTGGGCCTTAAGGCTTTGTCCGCCATTTTCTGAAAAGCTTTTAATTGGCTTACCTGAGAACGCTTGTCCGCCATAAGCTGCATTTCCCTATTGGCCGATGTTTCCCGGCGGTTGTCCACCCAGTGAGTATCAGACTTCCCTGCACTTTTCCCGGGAGGATAGGCCTTTTGTACAGTCTGGGTTTTATTTTCCCGGGCGGGTTCGGTGTAAGTAGGCATGGTCTGTACTTTTCAGTTTAAGAAGCTTTTAAATCCCTATTTCCTAAGGTTTTTACCTCGCTTTTCCAAACGGGAAAAAGAATGTCACCAAAGGCTTAAGTCGCTACCAGATAAAGGTTTCAAGGGTATTTTCCGGTTAACAATATAGAGAAATGTGCGGGCAATTCCAAGACCCCATCAAATGCGTATCAGTTGGAGGATTTTTTTGGGAGTTCGGAAGGGTTGATGTCTGTTGGGTTCTTATGTTGTTTAATTGTTTAATCGGTTAACTGTTTACCCATCCCCTTGCACTGGCTGTAGATTGCATCTACAGCCCCAATATTTAGCATGATACGGATTCCAGGCATTTGTAATGCCGGCCCGATGTAATGCTGTCCCGATTTGAAAGTACGTAAAAACCGTTTTATGCTGTTCGGAATTTGCAATGCTGGCGATTTGACCTCACCCCCTGCCCCCCTTCTATGTTGCTTTCCTAATTTCCGGGAATGTTTTTTTATGAATAAGTAT
>JBBDSB010000405.1:0-5863 GCA_040905205.1 Cyclobacteriaceae bacterium | reverse complement strand
TTAAAACTTTACACTTAGGACCAGATGTTGTCTGCCAAAATCGTCATATGCTTTTATTGTGATGCTTCCAATGGCGGATTCTGCTTCTGCCAGAGATTTGAAGTTTTCTAAAAAAACAGATAAAATAATAGGTTTATCTCCGAGAACAAATCCCCCATCCCCACACACATAATCCAATGTCCCTGTTTCATGAAGCTTTCTCAATCCTCCTGTGCTTTGCCAACAAGCGCAAACCCGGGAAGGCTTAGGAACAAAAAAATTAAACATTTTAACTCCTGGTAAATTTTCATAAGGCCTTTTTTGAATGGATTACATAGAAGGGTAAGTATAGGTGGATTGCAGGCCTAAAGGAATGCCTAAAGCCCAGTAAATCAATAAAAATCCTGTCCAAATGACCAATAAATAGATGGTATACGGCAACATTAAGGAAACCAGGGTTCCGATACCGGTGTTTTTCACATATTTTTGGCAAAAGATGACTACCAATGGGAAATAAGGCATTAAGGGAGTAATAATATTGGAAACCGAATCCCCAACCCGATAAGCAGCCTGAGTAAGGTCGGGTGAAATGCCCAATTGCATCAACATAGGCACAAAAATTGGACTGATTAATGCCCATTTGGCCGAAGCGGAGCCTACCAGTAAATTGACAAATGACGTTAATAAAATTATGCCAACGATGGTAACCTGTCCGGGAAGTTGTAGGCTTTGAAGAAAACCGGACCCTTTTAGGGCAGTAATGGCACCTATATTTGACTTTGTGAAAGCATCGATAAAGAGGGCACAGAAAAAAGCCATAACAATATAGTGGGACATGCTTCCCATGGATTTGCTCATGGATTGGATCACATCTTTCATGGCTTTATAGTTGCCACTGATAAATCCAAAAATGATTCCCGGAATCCAGAAAACCAAAAATATCAAAGGGACGATGGACCGCATTAATGGAGCAGCGAAGGAAGTGATTTTTCCATTAGAAGCCCGTAGGGCTGAATCCTCAGGGTAGGCCCAAAAAAACAAGCCCAACAATCCCAGAACCATTACCAGGGAAGCGATTTTAAAACCTTTTTTTTCATTAGGTTGAAGGGCTTCCATTTTGGGGATATCTACCAGGTCTTTGTCTATCGGCACATTTCTGTTCAATCGGGGTTCCACCACTTTATCGGTAAGGTACCAGCCTACGGCAATGACCACAAGGCTGGAAAGTCCAGTGAAGAAAATGTTGTTCAGGGGGTTTAAAAGGATATCGGGATCAATAATCTGAGCAGCAGCCTGGGTGAAACTTTGCAGCAAGGGATCAATGGCAGAGGGAATAAAATTGGCACTGAATCCACCAGAAACCCCAGCGAAAGTGGCAGCAATTCCTGCCAGCGGATGCCTTCCTGCGGCATAAAAGATGATGCCTCCAATAGGGATGACCAGGACATAGCCTGCATCTGCCGCGGTATGGCTGACAATAGCCACCAATATCAAAATAGGTGTAAGCAGGCTTTCCGGGGTAAACCCCAGCAGGTATTTCAGTCCGGCATTGATGTATCCCGAATACTCTGCCACGCCTACGCCAAGCATGGCCAGCAATACCACCCCCAAGGGAGGAAAACTAATGAATACGCTGATCATCCTGGAAAGAAAATCCGCCATTTGAGTTCCTGAGAGGAGATTTTGTATGTAAAGCTTTTCCCCGGTTCTGGGATCAGCTTCCCCAAAATCAAAAGGAGACAAAATGGCTGAAAGCACCCAGGTCAATACCATAAGTATCAAAAAAAGAATGGCAGGATCGGGTAATTTGTTGCCTGCTTTTTCAATGAAATTAAGGAACCTGTCCAGAGTGGTGGTCTTATTTTTGAAGTTTTCCATTCAATTTTGGTTTGGGCGAAAATCAAAAATAAGGAGGGAATGCGGATAATTGGGGATTTTGCTGAAAATTTTAAACTTATGGAATAATGTGTTCCATATTACAGCACAGTACCGGACAGGATAAATAAATTCCTTTATTATTTTTACCAAAACTCCATAACCTTGAATACACGCCCTTATGAGAATCTCTCTGCTTTATTTTTGTTTGTTTGTGATGGCATTGTCATCTCACACGTATACTACGTTTGCTTTTTCTGATCTTCAAACCACCTATTTGCGATGTGAATACCGGGAAAATCCATTTACCGATGAAAAGCATCCCCGATTAAGTTGGATACTGGAATCCGAGGTTCCAGCGCAAAAACAGACAGCTTACCGCATTTTGGTGGCCAGCCAGCCGGAATTGCTGGAAGAAGGTAAAGCAGACATTTGGGATTCAGGGAAAAATTCCTCGGATCAAACCCACCAGATTGTATTTGCAGGTGAGTCTTTGCGTTCCCGACAGGTTTATTATTGGAAGGTCAGAAGTTGGGACAAAAATGGTGATCCAGGACCCTGGAGTGACATGGCCCATTGGGAAATGGGGCTTTTGCAAAAGGAAGATTGGAAAGGCAATTGGATAGGGAAGGATTATGAACCTCAAACTACCCCTATAGATTTCAAAGGAAAATCATTGACGCTTCCTCCGGCACCCCACTTGCGAAAGGAAGTCAAAATCCACCGCTCCATTGTCAAGGCCAGACTGTATATTACCGCATTGGGCCTTTATGAATTCAGGATAAATGGGGAAAAGGTGGGAGAAGATTATCTCGCCCCTGGCTGGACGGATTATGACAAAAGGTTGTATTATCATGTTTATGATGTAACGGAGCAATTACGTCCCGGAAACCAAGTTTTACAGGCCATCCTATCCGAAGGCTGGTACGCAGGTTATATTGGTTACGCATTATTGGTCGGTAATCCTGTGGTCCGGGAGTTTTATGGAGAGGTACCAGCAGTGAAGGCCCAGGTGGAGGTGACTTATCAGGATGGTGAGGTAGAAATCTTTACCACCGATGAATCCTGGAAAGCCAGCAAAGGAGGGCTTTTGGAATCAGATATACTTCACGGTGAGACCTATGATGCCAGAATGGTGCCGGACGGTTGGCAAAAGGCGGGCTTTGTTGATCGGGAATGGGAAAATGTGGACATCCTGCCTGTAGGAAGTCGAAATTTGGAGATTTACCCGGCCCAACCTGTGCAAGTAACAGAAGAAATTCAACCCGTATCCATCACTAACAGGAAAAATGGGAAATACATCTTTGATATGGGACAGAATTTTGCCGGGGTAGTCAAACTGAAAGTCAAAGGTCAAGCCGGCGATAAAGTAATATTGAAATTCGGGGAAATGCTACATCCGGATGGCAGCCTGATGGATGAAAATCTACGCATGGCAAGAGCCACGGATACCTATATATTAAAAGGTGATTCCCGAGGAGAGGAATGGACCCCTCAGTTTACTTATCATGGCTTCCAATATGTGTCTGTTGAAGGTTATCCAGGCATTCCCACCAAGGAAAGTATTACAGGCCTGGTTATGGGATCCAACACCCCCAGGGCTAGTGAGTTTGAAACGGATCATGAGATGATCAATCAGCTTTATTCCAATATTGTATGGACCCAAAGGGCCAATTTTGTGGATATTCCAACTGATTGTCCCCAGCGTGACGAACGGATGGGCTGGACAGGAGATGCCCAGATTTATGGTGGAACCTCAGCAATTAACATGGACGTATCGGCCTTTTTTACAAAATGGGTACAGGACCTTCATGATGCACAATGGGAATATGGGGCCTACCCTGATTATGTTCCTGCCCCTAGAGTAAGGGGTACCGATACCTTTGCCCCTGGATGGATGGAGGCAGGCATCATCAATCCCTATGAGATGTACCGTGCCTATGCAGATACCCGCATTATCGAGAAAGGATGGGAATATATGGAGAAATTCATGGCTTTCCATGCGGAAAGGAGTAAGGGAAAGTTTTATTACCCGGAAGGTTCATTCGATGAACTCAACCCCAAAGGTGGTTATGGAGACTGGCTCTCGGTCGGCAAAAAAACCCCACCCGATATGCTGGCCACTTTTTACTACGGATATACCGCCGAATTAATGGCGGAAATGGCAACAGCCATAGGTAAACCTGATCGGGCGAAACATTTTTCCTCATTGGCACAAAATATAAAGGATGCATTTGCCGACCATTACATGGATACCTCCACAGGAAGGTTTGTAACTGATGCGACGGCATATGGAGATGGGTCCGGCTATGTGGACGGGCAGGCTGGTTTCTCCGGACATACCCAGACCGCCTATGCGAACGCCATATATCACTCATTTTTGGATCCCAGCCATAATGATATGGCAGGTAAATACCTTGCAAGGCTTGTCAGGGAAAATGACGGCAAATTAGCAACTGGCTTTTTGGGGGTAAAGCAGCTTTTGCCTGCCCTTTCAGCTACAGGACATTCTGATTTGGCTTATCAACTTCTTTTGAATACTGAATACCCTTCCTGGGGTTTCGAAATTGAAAATGGTGCCACCACCATATGGGAAAGGTGGGACAGCTATGTCAAAGATGATAAGGAGAAGATGTCTGCCCTTAATGCCGGGATGAATTCCTTTAGCCATTATGCTTTCGGATCGGTATTCGAATGGATGTTCCGCAATATGGCGGGCATCCGACCGGAAAGCCCCGGTTATAAGACTTTTATTATCCGGCCCGAGGTACCAGAGGATGACGTCCATTATGTCTCGGCCAAGCATCAGTCCATCTCAGGAGAAATAGAAAGTACCTGGAAAAGGAGTGAGGATGGCTTACATCTTCAAGTCCGAATTCCAGTAAATACCCGGGCAAAGGTGTTTATCCCCCTCCAGGAGCCCAATTCCTTAACAGTGAATCAAAAGCCTGTTTCAGAAATCCCGGACATTGTGCCAGGAGAATTCAGAGAGGGCTACCAGGAGCTTTCTGTTGGATCAGGGAAGTATATTTTCCATGGAAAGTAAATGTACAGTCTATGAAATCAAAACAGTTATTTGGAGAATATTTTATAAATAATCAAGGGTTTTTTATTGAAAAAAGGTAAAAATAATAATAAAACAGTAAATTAATTCGTTATATGGTTTAAGTTAAACCAACTAAAACATTATAACTATGATAATTTCAAAGAAGCTAACATTTGCTGTTTATGCAATGGGGATTATGATTCTGGGAAGCTGTATGGATCAGGAAATTCTACCGGAATCTGATTTACCATCGGAAATTTTAACTTACGTGGACACCCACTTTCCGGAAAATGACATCCTTCAAATTGAAAGGGAAAGACATGGAATCATTAAGCGGTATAAGGTCATATTGGAGGAAAATATAAACCTTGAATTCAATGGAAAAATGGAAGTAATTGAGATTGAAGGGGGTACAAAATTACCGGACAGTGTGATTCCCGCTGAAATTTTGACCTATGTAGGAACCAACTACCCGGAAAATGACATTATAGCCTGGGAATTGGAAGGGAGAGACCAACAAGTTGAATTGGACAACGGCCTTGAATTAAAATTCAACATGGATGGTGAATTCTTGAGAATTGACTGATTGAAATAAATAATGGGAATTCCAACACATGGAATTTTGGCAAATTTCTGATTGTAAAGTATTTACTTGCTTTAATTAGTAGTTATGGACCTGATTTGATACCAGGGTTTAGATTTCAATTAGCTGAATATCAGGAAGAATTCCTTTTAAGTTAAATGATCGGGTAAATTAGATTCAAATTTTATAAGACCTTAAATAGATCCATTCGTGCAATGGTGGCAAAAAAATAATCGCCACGAATGCACGAATGATAAGTGTTTTAAAATTCCCTGAGATTAAGCCGAATCTCAGTTCATCAATGAGCGATGTTCCTATTAGCTATTTTGATACCAGGGTTTAGATTTCAATTAGCTGAATATCAGGAAGAATTCCTTTTA
>JBBDSB010000404.1:0-1012 GCA_040905205.1 Cyclobacteriaceae bacterium | reverse complement strand
ACCAAACGGGCTTTTCTTTTTTTGAGTTTTTTGGACTTTGCCAAGGCGATGGACAACTCCCTTCCGCCGAGAAGGCCTATAAATACCCAGGTGGTACTTATCGGCATATTGCTTAAGGCCTTAAAGTAAAACAGTATAATAGCATAAACAAAATCCACTATTGTTGCAGCCCTTACGTCAGTGACACGTGTTTTTTCATTTACAATGCTCTGGATTTTTTCTCCTTTTAGGTAAAACAAAAATCCCAAACCAAGAAAAACGAAGCCTGTATAAACGGAAAACTCCCAAACGTTCAATTGTCTAGGAAGAAAAACGGCAATATTTGAGGCATCCTGCATGATCCATACTGCCCAAAGGGAACCGGAAGTGATCCATTGGAGTGGATACCAAAAAGGGCTTGGTTTCCCTCTCAGGTAATTGGTAACAAATTTTTCCAAAACATACCAAACAGCAATAGCAACAAAAAAGGCCAAGAGGTATCCCAAAAAACTTTTTTGCATCACTCCGAGGATCGTTCCGGCTTTGTAGGTAAAAACATTCAGTAAAAGAAATGTGGTGGAAACCGGCATCCTAAGCCGAGTCATTACCAGCAAAACTATGGGGGCAGCCAATTGGAGGAAAACAAAACTTTGGGGGGCCTGATCTAATCCATCTACGCTCAACCGCTGATAACTGACATCCCCATCATAAGTAACCCAACTGAATGTTACCACACCCACGAAAATCAGGCCCATAAACAGCCACAGGTAATACCATTTTCTGCTTTGGTTTGAAGCGATAAATGTACCGATGGTCTGGATGCTGTCATTGGCAATGGCAGAATAGGCCGCCAATGCAAATCCAAACCACATTGCTGCATAGGTATAAGGGGTGATAATACCTGCAATGGAAACCAATATACAGATGACCAGCAGAAAGGATTTTTGTTTTTTACTGAAATCAAAAAGTGAATAAGCCGCCTTGGATAAAGCATCCTGATTGATATTTTGATCTTTGAGTTTGGCCATGAGCA
>JBBDSB010000403.1:0-1013 GCA_040905205.1 Cyclobacteriaceae bacterium | reverse complement strand
GTTGATTCTTTAAATGCAATTTTATGAAAATTGGAATACTAACTTTATCCTTACATACCAATTACGGAGGCATCCTTCAAGCTTATGCGCTCAAAACCGTTCTGGAAAAGATGGGCCATGAAGTTTGGCTAATTGATACCCAGTTAAATCAGGTTTCTCTACAAAGGCAGATTTGGAGATTGGCAAAAGAAACCATATCGTATCTTAAGGGAGAGGTAAGCATGATCAATCCCAAAAGGTTAAGGCATAAAGCTTATTTGAATTTTACCAAACCTTTCATTGACGAACATATTCCAAGAATAACAAAAACCTTTACCTCAGTTCATGAATTGAGGAAGGCTACGGATAAATATGGATTTCATGCGTATGTAGTTGGATCAGATCAAATTTGGAATGCCAAGTACTTCAAAAGTATAGAAGTGGCCTTCTTTTCATTTTTGGAAGATCAAAATGTAATTAAAATTTCCTATGCCCCTTCTTTTGGAGGAGATACTTGGAAATATACAGAAGATCAAACCCGGAAATGCAAAGAATTAATCAAAGCTTTTGATGAAGTTTCTGTCAGAGAAGATGTAGGTATTGATTTTTGCAAAGATTATCTGGAATGTCAGGCATCTTTAGTATTAGATCCAACCTTATTATTGACCCGGGATGAATATTTAAAATTACTTTCCATTGACCCAAAAAGTAAAAAAGGTGGCATGTTCATTTACGTTTTGGATGCTTCTCCCGATAAGAAAAAACTGATTGAGGCAGTGGCCGATAAAAAAAGGTTGGTCCCTTACCAATTGGATATCATTGAAGGGTATGAATCCAGTCCCCTGGAATGGCGAACAAAGGCCAGGGTGCAGGATTGGATTCGTAGTTTCCATGAAGCGGAATTTATCATCACCGACTCTTTCCATGGTACGGTATTTTCAATACTTTTCAACAAACCTTTCTTTGTGCTGATCAATTATGAAAGGGGTGCCGTACGCTTCAAATCAATTCTCAATATTTTTAATTTGTCAGAC
>JBBDSB010000402.1:0-1013 GCA_040905205.1 Cyclobacteriaceae bacterium | reverse complement strand
CGTGCCAGGCTTGCCCGCTTGCGCATACCGCCCGAAAGCTGAGATGGCATTTTGTACATGGTGTCAGACAAACCTACATTCTCTAAAGCCTCTTCAATTTTTTCGTCAATTTCTTTTCGAGAAAGATTCTTTTTTACTCTATTCAGCGGAAATTCGAGATTTTCTTTGATTGTCATAGAATCATACAATGCGCCACTCTGAAACAGGAATCCGATTTTTTTTCTCAATTCTGCCAAATCGCTGTCATCCATATCGTTCACATTTTGACCAAGTACAGTGATCGATCCGGCATCGGGAGTCAGTAAGCGAACAATACATTTTATCAACACAGATTTTCCTGATCCTGATTTCCCCAGTACTACCAGGTTTTCGTTCTCAAAAAGTTGCAATGATAAATCTCTCAATACCGGCACGTCATCGAATCCTTTTTTCAGGTTTTTAATTTCTATAATCTGAGTGGTTGATAATGTGGCTGTATCTACAGACCCGGCTCTATTAGTATCTTTTTCCATATTACAGCATATCGGTTATTTGCACAGCAATCAGGTCAATCAGTATCACAAACAGCGAGGCAAGTACAACTGATTCGTTGGCCGCTTTTCCAACACTTTCTGTTCCTCTACCGGCTGTAAATCCTTTATAACAACCAACAAATCCAATAGCAGCACCAAAAAAGAATGTTTTGATTACAGCAGGTAAAAAATCCATAAACCCAATGGCACTGAATGCTTGCGTAAAAAACAAAACGATAGTAACCTCCCCTTTAATATTGGCACCGGCCCAACTTCCCAAAATTCCCAGAGCATCGGCATATAAGACCAAAATGGGTATCATCAACGTGGCCGCCAGGACCTTTGGAACCACTAAAAAACGAATGGGATTTATGGACGACACTTCCATGGCATCAATTTGTTCAGATACTCTCATTGATCCTAATTCAGCTCCCATTCCCGAACCGATTTTACCTGCACAAATTAATGCTGTTACAACCGGCCCCATTTCCCTCACAATCG
>JBBDSB010000401.1:0-5963 GCA_040905205.1 Cyclobacteriaceae bacterium | reverse complement strand
GCTTCCGAAATGGAAAGGGACTTTATGGTTTGGACACTGAACGGACAGGCTGGATTAGAAATTACTTTGAATGCCAATACTTCCATTGGCGGGCAGCTTACCAGCATCAGTACCAAGCAGGATCAGGTTGCTTTCGGTCAGACTGAAATCGGCCACTCAAATCTCATAAATTCAAGGATCAAAATACGGGGTTTGGAAAGAAACCACTGGTGGGGATTTGGGACAAATCTATACTTTTCACATAATTTCCAGAAAGGCGGTTTTCTGACTTTTGACCTGGATTACCTGTATTATTTTCACAATAATCCACATGATTACCGTTTCAACTATTCATCCTATCCTGAACTGTCGAAGGAAGAGGCACTGTTGGTCAATGATAAGCATACTCCCATTCACATCCGGGTGGCCAAATCTGACTATCAACAAAGGCTCAATGAAAAGCTATCCATGGAAATGGGCCTGAAAGGAACCCTTTCTGATATAGAGAATAAAATTGAAACCCATCGGTTCAGGAATGATACTAGGTCAGTCGACTCAGAACTAAGTCAGCATGTCCTGATGAAGGAAAATATTGGTGCCGCATATGTAACCCTGGATGCAGACTTGGATCTTCTTACCCGATTTTACCGGTCAAGGATATCCTTATGAAATTGCCAAGATCACTCTCGACTACGCTAAAACAAGTTTGAATATCCTTAAAATGTCTGCAATAACTGTTGCAGATAATGAAAGATCAATAAGGCTCCTTAAAAAAATCGGATTATGATATGTTAAAACCATATCAAAACACAATGAGGAACTTCTATATTTTTCCAATTAACTTATACAAAATCGAATACTTCTTTCTGCCACTATATTTTGGATCTGGTCAAAATCAAAATCTTTGACCGTCAAAGTGTGTGTCCTCACACGCTTCAAAGGCTTGCAAAGAAACGATAGCAATGGTGGCCTATTCAAAATAGGTTGGAAGGATGTAGCAAAGAGGGAAACTACTCCCGGTTTTGGATTGAGTCTGCATTTTGAGTTTTAAATTCCTGATATTTTTCCGTAAAAACTGTATCAGGATCAGACTCCCAAAAACCGGTACAAACCATTTGTCCACAAATCGAAAGACCCAACTAAACCTGTGATGCCAAAAAAGAGGATAAATATAATGCTGTAAAATCCAAAGGTGCTTTGTAAATCGAAATTCTTTCTTCCCCATTTCCTATCCCTTTTGATTTTTAAGCTTTTGTTTAGGTTTTTTCTGTTTTTTGACCACCATACATACAGCCCACTCAAAAGCCTAAAAAACATGATCAACGTGGCTTTGGCTACTGGCCAATGACCGATTTCATAATTCAGCAAAAGTTGTTGGTGCATCATCCTACAGAGGTTAATCCAGTTGTAAATCATTTTGACTTCGGCCAAAATCTCTCCTGAATATTGGTTTACATAAATCTTATCCCAGTATTCGTATTCGGAGAAAAAAATAAATTCCAGTTCTTCTACCGATTTAAAAGTTCCTTACTGATTTATTCCCATCAGTGTTTACAGTGACACTGTAAAGTTCCTTGTTGTGTGCGATAACTTTCAACA
Organism: Cyclobacteriaceae bacterium; assembly: GCA_040905205.1. Classification (GTDB taxonomy): domain Bacteria; phylum Bacteroidota; class Bacteroidia; order Cytophagales; family Cyclobacteriaceae; genus Cyclobacterium. The sequence goes on along the minus strand of JBBDSB010000401.1, from coordinate 4,385 downwards.
GATCCTTTAAGCTGGATTATTGGAATTATACAGGAAATTTGCTTGCCGATACAGAGGCAGAAAGGGTATTTACAACCCTAATTCGAATTTTTGTTGGGGTGTTGACCGAAGTAAGAGAGGCATTACAGCCCCCTTCCGAAATGACCGAAGATTTAAAGAAATCTTGAAATATCCTTTTGTGAAACAATTGCTGAAATATTCCTTTGTGGGCAGTAAAGAGAGGGTAAAAAAGCAGCTTTGGGATTTTCTTGGTGAAACCCGGGTAAATGAACTCATCGTAGCATCCTTTACTTATGCCCGCAAAGATCGATTAAAATCGACTAAATTATTTGAGAAAATTATGATGGTGATCAATAATTGAGTGAAAACGGGATACCGAAGACCCCGCCACGGCCAGTCGAAGCGGTTTACAAATTCAAATCGAACTCGACCTCCATTCTACATTTAGATATTACTGGCAAGAAGGGGGATATTCATTTTAAATTCTTTTCCAGCTGAAACTGGGGGAATTGATGATGGGGATTTTAAATTATCCACCAATTGAAATTGGAGGGAATTGAATTCAAATACAAAAATAATTCCCATTCTCATCGATAGAAATGCTTTCATTTTAATTATTCAATTCCATAAATTAGAATGCGGCTTTAGCCCAATCCTTCTGATTATTCAACTCCGTCAGCACCTTCAATCAGGGCGGATAAATTTTCTAAAATAAATATAAAAAAACATTTAATTTAATTTGGACTGAGTCTTAATAGGTCATACTTTTACTACTGTTAAGATTAAATCTAAATAAATGAAGAGAATTTTACTTTCTGTCATATTCCTCGCTTTTGGGATTTCAACGATGGCTGATCAGATTACTGGGAGATTGATTAGCAAGAAATCCCAAGATCCGATAGCGTTTGCCCAAGTGTATGTCAATAGTGGTGAAGAAATGTTGGGTACAGTTTCCAATGAGGAAGGTTTTTTCACCTTAAAAGGTGAGGGGGTTATCGAAGGAGAACTTTTTATTCAGTCACTAGAAACCGGCCGGATATATTATGGCCAAGTAACCTCTTCCAATGGTAAAAATCTGGCATTAGGATCAATAAGTTTAGACTTGGCAGTTACAGAACTTTCTCAGTTTGAAGTTCGAGGCGATATAGGAGTGACACAAATTGAACCTCAAAAAATCACCTACGCTACATCTGACCTGCTCTCTCAAACAGGGGGGACTGCTGGAGATCTTTTAAAAAACATGCCTTCAGTGGCGATGGGAGGAAGTCCAAATCATAACCGAGATATCCGATTCCGGGGTTTAGGAAATGGATATACTCTAGTTTTAATTAATGGGAGAAACGTGGGAATAAATGGAAATAACCGTGAAACTGTTTTGGATATGATCCCGGCTTCTCAAATCGAATCTATAGAAATTCTCTCTCAACCCGGGGCAGATGTGCAGGGGGACGGAATGAATGGAGTGGTGAATATCATCCTGAAAAAAAATGCACAATTGGGCACCTCAGGATCAGCCTTTATTTCTGCTGATAATCTCGGAGGATATGATGCTAACCTAATTATTAATCAAAAGTCTGGAAGACTGCAGGTAATGGGTAGTTTTGAAAAGCTCAGCAGACAGGCTGATAAGACGGATTCTGGTTTTCAAACCAAGCTGAAAGATGATGGATCCATCAATGAAATCATTCCTATAGAAAAATTCGAACGTAAGCGTTTTGATAATACTACAGCAAGATTAAATCTTAACTACGAAGCCGGAAAACAATGGTATTTGGAAGGAGAGTATCTTTATGGTAATCAAGTAGAAGATAAGGATAAAACAGAACTAAATCGAACGCTAGATACCAACAGACTATTCAAAAAAGGAACTTATAGGGATGAAATTGAAGATAAAAATTTAGCATTTCATAACGCTTTCTTTCGGGCAAAAAAAGTTTGGTCAAATGGTGCGCAATTGAATTTGGGTTTGAATACAAATTTTGGAGAGGAATCAAAATATAAACTAAGAGAAGATTTTTCTTTGTTGGCGGATGGGTCCGTGGATCAATCCAAAACCCCCAAAATCCAGCGGGAAAATGAATCTATCCTAAGCAATACGCTTAATCCTCATGTAACGCTATTCAAAAAATTCTCCAAGAATTTATCCTTTAAAGGGGGCTATCAGGGTTTCATTGTCAGCAGGGAATCCAATCGACTGGTTGAAGATTTCAAAGCCAACGAAAATCAGTGGATAATAAAGGGAGCAAATCAAAATCAATTTTCTGTTTCCGAAAATACCCATGCTCTGTTTCTGACATCTGACATTCTCACCGGACCATGGAAATTCACATTAGGGTATAGACAAGAAATTACAGATTTGAGAAGTGAATCGATCACAGATACAACTTTTAGTGGAAATACCAGGTATTTCCTGCCCCTGCCAAATGTAAAATCAAGTTACACCTTCTCTGAAAATGAATACCTTACTGCCTCGGTAGGGCGACGGGTAAGACGTCCGGGATATAAAGATTTGAATCCCTTCACCGAGATCAAGGACTTGACTGAGATCAAACAAGGTAATCCTGGCTTGGCGCCTGAGCTTGCCTGGGCTTACGAGTTGGGATATTTTAAACAGACTCAAAGATTCAATGTGGGAGCAAATGTGTTTTACCGAGACATATCCAATTTGATTCAAGAAAATATCTCAACTACCGATGATGGGGGGATCTTAGAGCGACCAGAAAACCTATCTTCTGCCTATACTTATGGCTATGAATTATTAATAGGTGCCAAAGCAACGAATTGGTGGAATATCAATCTGAACTACTCTAACTTTGAGTCCAAAATCAGAAGTACGGGAGCATTCGAAGGAGATGCAATCAAGGATCAGTTCGAATGGACTGCAAAAGCAATCAATGACATCAGACTTCCATGGGAAATCGATTTTCAAGCCACTGCTAATTTTGTAGGACCAAAAGCCTCGACTCAAGAAACTGAAAATATGCTTTGGTTTGTAGATATGGGTTTCTCTAAAACTGTTGCGGGAAAGGGGCAAGCCACCATAAGAGTAACTGATGTGTTTGATACTATAAAAAAAGTAAAAACCAAAAATGCCGGCAATACGCTGGAGGAAAAAATAGAAAATACACCTGGTCAAATTATCTCACTTGGCTTTAAATGGAATTTCTGATATGAGCGACAAAAAATTCAATCTTCGAAAACAATTATTCAATTGGCACATGTGGGCCGGTATTGCATTTGCAATTCCTGTGGTGCTGGTATCGCTAACAGCAATTTTCATTGCTCATGAGAAAGGCCTCGGCACCAAAAAAATCCTGGTAAACGCAGGCTGGATGCCAGGTTACCAGACCAGTGAACAAGACCTAAGTCATTATTTAGATGATGTCAAAGCTTTTGCCCAAAAGGGAGATCAGCAATATTTTGGAACTAAAGTAGGAGTTTTACAGCAGAAGGGAGATCAATTGAGCGTGATGTCAGGAACCGAAGGAAAAGAGGTAAGAGACTTGGTTTTTTCTGAAGAAGCGCTTTTAGTAGCGAGTAAATACGGGCTTTATGAGATTTCTAATTCGAAATCAAAAGAATTGCTAAAGGGAGATTTCCATGGGATTACAGTGGATGGTCCTAAATGGGTTGCCTCATTGGGCAAATATGGATTGATGAGCTCAGAAGATGGTGGGAAAACTTGGGAAGAAAACATGAGCTTTTCAAAATCTATTTCTTCTGCTTCACTTGCAAGTATCTCGACACAGCTTGATCAGTCCGGTCAAATGGAGGCTGTGGCATTGGAAAAATTGATTTTAGATATTCATACTGGAAAGGCATTTTTTGGAGAGGGTGCAATGTGGGTGTGGATAGACCTGATTGGGATTTCACTCTTGTTGATGACTGTTACAGGTATCTGGATGTGGTACAAAAGGAAATATGGGAAAACTTCCAAGAAAGTTGTGACACAGAGAACCAAGGTTTCGTCACCAAAACCTGTTATGCGCCCGGTTATGAAGTCTGTTCTGAATTCTAACGGGATTAAACCTTAGGTAAAATTATGTAGAGCCAGCTTTTTCTTAGAGTGGTCAAATTGAATTTTTTAAGATTTTTCGGAATGCCTAAAGAGTAAAAATAAAGGCTTTTAGGGAAAAAAGACGGATGGAAACTACTTTTTTTCTTGGTGTTGATTTTTCCCTTTTTGCACAAATCGCTATTCTAAGGACTTTTGACACGAAAATCTTACGGAGCGTTGAATTTAGGACTTCAAAAAGAACTGAATAATAACAAAGGGACAATTAAATTATCAGGAGAAGATATTTTGTGGACAAACAGATTTTCGTTTGAAAACAGCAATTCCCAAATCGGTTTTGAATCAGATCTTAATATTTTCTTGACTTCTC
>JBBDSB010000400.1:0-1022 GCA_040905205.1 Cyclobacteriaceae bacterium | reverse complement strand
CGTACAATTCAACAGCTATTTACTTCTAGCAAGGATAAACATTTCAACCAACAGAAGTTTCAGTACGCCTTTAAATTCCTTAAATGAAGCAGTCAGTCCGACTATTTTTTTTACCTCATGGTACCGGTCCCGAATTTTAAGGGGAAAGAATTCATGCCTTAACTCAAAAGCAAATTTGGTGGTAAGGTGATGTAAATACCTTTCTCTGGTAAAATTATCCCTATTGTACTCGTAAAGTTCTGCATAGCTCCGAAAATTGGAAATGATATTGGTTTTCCTGCCCTTTAAACTGTAAACGCCCCCGGAATGGATATTGTAAACCCCAAAGACCTCCTGAAAATAAATGCCTTTACCGTTTTTTAAAATATGATAAAACAGGTGGATATCCTTCCGGGATTGGTACCTGTCCAATATTTTTAAATCTACCGCACTCCTTTTATAAACAATGGTCAGGGTTTTGGTGATCCATTTTTTGCCAAAAGCATTTAAATCAAAACTAAACCTTGAGCCATTGCCGCTCGGGAAAATACCAGGATCATTTTCAACCACTTCTTTTGATGTGCCCAGGGCACTGTTCATGGCCCTATAGCCTCCGCAGGACAAAACATGGTCTGGATTTTCTTCCAGAAAACGTACCTGCTTTTGTAATTTATCGGGGGCGGTCCAGTAATCATCCCCTTCGCATAAGGCAAGGTATTTTCCCTTTATCCAATCAAAAAAAGCATTTCTTAGCTGGTGCTTATTTTTGGAAGTGTGGGTATTGGCAGGTTGGTAGAAAACCTGAATTAGACCGGGATATTTATGCTCGTATTCCCGTAATATGGGGACCGTATTATCCGTTGAAGCATCATCATGGATCAACACCTGCACCGGAAAGGTGGTCTTCTGCATCAATATCCCATCCAAACAATCCCGGATAAAAGCCTCCTGGTTAAAGGTCATGGTCCTGGTGGTGACCAGGGGAAGGGTGCCTTCCGGCCATTTTTGCTCCGAAATGGGAATGGGTTCCGGTAAGGGGGTAT
>JBBDSB010000399.1:0-5980 GCA_040905205.1 Cyclobacteriaceae bacterium | reverse complement strand
GTAAGCAAGAAGTGGAAATCCATTCAATAGTACAAGTTTTGGTATAATCCATTAAAATCTTTGATATCTTTCATTCCACTTAGCCTTTGCCTGTAAGGCCTCTACTGCAATTATGCATTTTAATATTTGCACTTAACCATCTCTAGGCAAATATAGATTTTTATATTTGCAGGAAGTAGGAAGTAGGAAGTTTCGAGGTAAACCCTGATGAGGCGCTGCAAAGTGCCTGCATTTTACCAATCCCAAAAGAATAAACAGTCAAAAATGTACCTGATTTATCCCAAGTTCGGAAAGCGGTTTGCTATCTGGACTATTTTGATCATCCTTGGTTATTGCCAACACTTAAATGGCCAGCAAATCAGCGTGATGAGCTATAATATCCACCATGGAGCCAACAGGGAAGAACAACTTACCTTGAAGGAAATGGGAAATTTTATCCTGGACAGCCAGGTCGACATTATAGGCCTTCAAGAAGTCGACAGTGTCTGTCACCGCTCTGGTTCCCAGGATCAGATGAGGGAGTTGTCCAAGATTACCGGAATGGAGCATACATTTGCACGGCATTTTGCCTATCAAGGGGGTGCCTACGGACTGGGCATCCTGTCCAAATTCCCTATGAAGGATATCCGAAATGACCGCATCACCAGCATTTCCTCCGATGGAAAAAGAAATACCCTGGCATTGCTTTCTGCCAAAATCTGCCTGCCCAACGATCAGGAGTTGATATTCGCCACGGTCCATTTTGCACTGGACCAGCCCACCCGCAAGATTCAGGCCGAGGAAGTATTAAAGTATTTAGACACCCACCTACCAGTAATTTTAACCGGAGACCTCAATGCCGAACCGGGTACAGCGGAGATAGGTTTATTTTTGGAAAAATTCCATTGCAGCCATCCTCCTGAAAAACTCACCTTTCCAGAGATAGGCCCAAGCAAGAAAATCGACTATATCCTATTCAGCAAAACAAGCAGACCGAAAATCAAATGGACGAAGGTTTACGCCGAAAACCGTCTTTCAGATCATCTGCCCATTGTTGCCCAAGTCGAGCTAAACCCTATTTATCCTCAGCCTTAAGCCAAGGATTGTTTTTATCAGCCACTAATGCACGAATAAAAACAGATGGGATTTATTGGAAAAATCACGCTTCCCCCCTTTTAAGAGGGATTCGGTTCCGATATCCTTTCCGTGCTCTTCCTGTTTCATTTTTCCATTGGCCTCCTATCCATAAATAAACGAGGAAAATACCAAAAAAAAACATTCGTGCATTCGTGGCAACAAAAAAAGCCGATTTAAAACCTACTCTACTATAATTGCATTTTATTTTGATAACGAAAAGATTTGTGGATAGAAGTCAAATAGACCTTCCAGGTTTGGAAAACATGGAAGGTCCTCTTAATAATTTGTATTTTATTCTATTTCACTGGTTTATTTTTTGGTGCTTTATTGCAGATCCAAAATTACCTACTATTTCATTTGCAGCGTTTATTAAAAATCGATACATTTATAACTCATTAATTTTCAATGATTTTCATAAAAATCTAACAAAAGATAGTCTGCAATTTTGCAAGCTTATAAATTGTTAGCAAAAACCAACCAAAAAGAATTTATTTATGAGCAACATCAAAGAAACCGCTGAGCAGTTCTTCGAAGCCTGTGAGACCGGAAAGGAAATCAATAAAGAAACACCCCATCGAAATACTATTCTAACGGGATGCTAAAAACTCATCAAATAATTTTTGTTAGAATTTCAGGTTTAAAAAAAGGATCCATACTATTAGTGTTCAATTAATAACCTTCATTTTGAGTTCCATTGGAGGTGCCCTTTTCCTGAACGTTGGCTCCAGCCAGTGGCATGCCCTCACTATCGACTACCGTGCCGTTTACCCGAAACTGAATTATTTTACCATCCACTGCTAACCATGATGTCCGGTCATTGATGCTTGACTTAACTTTAGGAGTTTTTTCAGTTGGTGAAAACGAATTAGCTTTTATTTGAAACAAGGAAATGAAAATCAAAATTATTGTAAGTTGCATCCTCAGGTTAATTCTGGTAAAGAAGTATGCCCCCCCACCTTTTTTAAAAGTTTTTCCATAATAATTTAATTCTTTTTGGTTTAAATCACTAAATTTTCGGGAGATGTGTACGTATTGAAATAAAATTAGGGAAGCTGATTTTCGTTAGTTTTGGTGAAGTGTATGCTCAAATATAAGTTTTTAATGAATAAAAAGCATCCTCTATTTTAGCGAAAACATATATTTTATTAACCGTTTCAAATCAGGTAGAGTTTATAAAACAAGTCCTATGCCTTGGGGGGCATTTTCACAAATGGATACACTTGATTTGCGGACCATCTATCAATATCTGCAAACCTTAGACCCGGTTGATAACTTTATCGAAAAGACAGTCTACCTTCCGGGTGAAAGAACAGAATAACACCAACTCTTGATTAAGTCAAATCAAGAAGCCCGAACCGCCAACATTGGGGAGATGGGGATGTTCTTGTAATTCATCAGAAGTCAAAATATTTTTCTTTCTCAAGCCTTTTCGAGTCATTTTGCGTTGATGAAAAAATGACATTTCCACTTTGCACATAAGTTTTTACATTTTCAAAGTTGAGGTTCTTATACATTATTTTCAAAGCATCCATTTTTATTAATTTCTGTCCGCTAACATTTATGCCTCTCAAAATTGAAATGTATGTATTCATTTTAAAGTCTTTTGTTTGTTCGTAGGATTCATTATGCTTGCCACTAACATTGCATTCAGACTAGGCTGATCCAGCCGTTAGAATACTTAGTTATTGGCGGTAGTTCTTTCATTATTTTAAATGCTTTTCAAACCAATCTGTTACTTTTTCTATGTATTCAGCAGGAGGCTCATGTCCAACGTTATATTCAATAAATTCTTTTTGAGAAATTGGAATCCGATCATAAATATGCGGGCACTGTCGAATTATTAACTCCTTTAAAAATAATTTTCTCCCTATTTCCATCTGGAAGTTCCTTTTTCTCTACAATTCGTCCTTCCAAAGGAATATTTTGATCGTATTTGTATAATTGTGCTATAGATTTAAAAACTTCATTGCTTACTACCGGTAGATTGGTGTTGGTATCTTCTTTTGTGTCTTGACCATATGTCGAAGTAAAAAAGAAAAAACAGTAACTAACTGATAGAATTAAATTTAATAGAATTGATTTTTTCATATTATTTGTCTTGTTTGTTTAGATAGATCCTTTATCGTGCCTTATTACCGCCAACCGGGTCAGGCGGGGGAATTTCACCCCTACCTTCCCACAGAACTCCCGAAAACGGGACAGGCTCTGCCAGCTTAACCCCGGATGCGATGTGGTCTTTATTATTTGTTGAAGACAATTTTGTTAGGTTTTCATGTTTCTATACGAGGCCATTTCCATGCATAACGGATAATTAGACAAAGAATAACGACTTCTACAACAGCGCCAAACACCATATGTATCCAAGCTTCTCCCGCCAAATTAAACAATGTATATGGAATAAACACCGCGGCAATAATGATATTTGTCCAGCGATTTATTTTCGCAGGCAGGGCAACAGAAAGGAAAATCATCAGTGCCGGAATTGTCACTGAGACGAGTGCTGTCAAAAGAAATCCTTGCGTAATATCAAATACAAATACCTTGCCTTTCAAAATATCATCTATCTTACTTGGCATATATAAGGCGAAATAATCAACATAGATATAGAGAAACATAAAACTCGCCCACAGCGTAGCAAGCTTCATTTTCAAACTGACCTTGATTTCTTCCAGTGTATTTTGTGGTATTTTTTGTGTATTCATAAATTATCAATTAAAAATTAAATCCAAAATGCAGCCCTGGCTCAGGCGTCCATTTTGGCCACTTGTCATCTTTTTGTTTAAACCCATCAGGCATTTTAGTGTAATAAGGTCGGCCAGCAATACCAAGTGATGGCTCTATAAAAAACCTATCCTTAAAGAGTTTAATGTGATAGCCAACTCGATTAGTGTTGAATATCATGAAACCATTACCCACCTTATTACCGTTTTCATTCATATATGTTTGCCAAGCAGGCATTACGTGTACTGCTACGTAAAGACCTTTCCAAAAATACCTTTGATAAGCAATAGCAAAACCATGATCTCTTATATAACCAGGAAATTTCTCTTCAGGTGTTCCGTATGCCTTATTATAAAAAGGGTTAATACCAAGTGGCCAAGCATATTTCCAAGTTTTTAGTTCAAGGGAAATTACATCCTTTCCTGTAATGCGATAACCTAAATTTAGTTGAATAAAATTAGGTGGGTTTACGGGTTCTAAATTACCTAATAAAAACAAAGTGCTACCAACGAACCACCGTTTGTAAGTACTGTCTTGTTTGGCATATTGTGCATTCACTTGTAAACTGCTTGCCAACACTAAGGCAAGTCCAATCCATAAAATATTCTTTTGCATATCTTTTTTAATTAATGTTAAATAATACCGCAAAAGTAGATGGTTGAGTAGCTTACAATCGTTAACTTAAGATAAGAACTGAAAATTAATTTTTACTATTTACGAGAATTCTTGCTCTTAATCTGCTTAGTGATACTGGTGTAATACCTAAATAGCTTGCCAGCTGATGTTGAGGCACACGTTGAATAAGGTCTGGTCTATTTTGCAGTAAGTTCAGGTATCGTTGTTCAGGTGATGAAGTCTTAAACTCGTCAAAATTGATTTGCTGTTTAGCTAAAAGTTCTTCTGACAATACTCCACACATTAGTTGAAATTTAGGAAATTTAGTATTTAATTCAACTCCCATATCTGTGTTTGCAACAATTAGTATGGTATCCTCTACACAACTTATAAAATATTCAGACGGAGCATTATTTATTGCACAATGGGGTGTTAAACCTTCCATTTCTGTATAAAAAGCGGTAGTTTTTTCTTCACCATCTATGATGTAATATTTCCGTATGCACCCTTTTAGAACAAAATAGTTATCCTGCGATTTCTGTCCTTCTTTGAGTAAAATAGCCCCCTTCTTAACAGAGCGGAATATGTCTAACGAAAGTATTGCGTTCTTCTCATCTTCTGTCAGAGAAACGTATTTTGATATAAAGTCAAATAGTATGTCTTGCATTGTTTTATGTTGTTACTGTCGTCTTTTACACTTGCCACCAATCGGGTCAGGCAAGGGAATTGCACCCTCACCTTCCCACGGAACTCCCGAAAACGGGACAGGCTGTGCGTGAGACTCTCACCTCACACAGCCTGCCCGGCTTTTTTGCGGGGGCTCTTCATGTTCTTTGTCGCTGTGAATATACTCATGGTTGTACCAGTTTCCAATGTTCAAATAAGCCGGGAGCTTCCTTGTATTGTCGCTTGAGCCAGCGAACTGACGCGAGCTTATACAAATCCATCTCCCATTTGAGCAAACGATGGTTCAGGCCATTCTGTGACAAAACCAAAATTGTAAACCTACGCGGCTAAACAGAGAAGCAGTATCCAAGAGAATATGATTTTCTTGGTTTCAGCATGCGCCCGGTGATGCGTGAGGTAAAAGGTGGCCGTAGATTCCTTCCCGGCTTCTTTGTGAGCAACAGCTCAAAGAAAGCCATGCGGACAAAGTTCAGGGAATTGGAGTTTCACAAGCGCAGGATTCCATTGCGTGAGCTTGCGCAAAAACTGAACCCAATCATCCGTGGACTGATCAACTACTACCACAAATTTTGGCAGGAAGGCATGCGCCAGGTATGAAATTGTAAAGTCAGTTTGCAGGCGCACATGCGCTGGTCTATGACCCGGAGCATAAATTGCGCTTACTTCTCTGTCTTACAATGCACCACAATGTCGTCCGCATAACGCTCAAATGGCTTCTCGGGATGGTGCTTGTCCATCCATTTGTCGAATACCACATGGAGGAAAAGATTGGCCAAAAGTGGACTAATTACTCCTTGTACACAATTGGTAACTTTTTTCATTATTCTTTTTTTTTCCCTCC
>JBBDSB010000398.1:0-1027 GCA_040905205.1 Cyclobacteriaceae bacterium | reverse complement strand
GGGGAGAAAACGGGGATCAGGTTCGTTTAAATTATACCTTGGATACGGTAATGGTCAATCCAGGTCAGGAAATTCTTTTTTTAAATTCAGGTTTATCCCAAGCCCAACTTAGCAAGGATAAAAAGTACCTGTATAATTTTAACCATACCGATTTTTCCATTGAAAAGATCAACCTGGATGAACTGAAGTTTGAGGATAAAATCATGATTTCCAAAGAGGGGCCGAACGGGGTTGGGCAATATTTCATGGGCTTTGTATTGTTAGATGATGATTCCATGTTGTTCAGGTGCTATAACCAGGACAATATCGTGGACTGGAATGGCAATAAAAAACGCCAGTTTGACTTTAAGAAAGTGGGAAATGAAGGCGAACGGATAGGTGATGGGGAACATCTTTTTATGCCTGTTGTCCATCCGGAACAGCCCCAAGTATATTTGGGGTTAATCTCCAATTGGGAGGAAAAATCCACAGCCATGGTCGTAATTGACTTGGATAAGGATGAAGTAAAGCGGATCGATCTTCCGCTATTCGAAAAAACCAAAGCTTTTGAAATCGAATACAATGATGGTCAAATGATGTTTGGAATGGGTACCTCAAAATACATCATCAATGCTGGGGGGAAGCTGATAGTTGGTGCCGATGTGTCCAGTGAAGTATTTATTTATGATTCATTTACTGGAGAAATCCATCACCAGACATTTGAAAGTGAAATTACGGCCAATGAAAAAAAAGGCAATTATCCCAGTAAGGTGAGTGATCGAAAAGAGCTGGAGGGAATTTACAAGAAAATTCACGAGGAAATCGGGTTTCATGCTATCCATTGGGACGAAAATAACGAGGTGTATTACCGCTTTTCAAGTCAGGCTATATTTTCCGATTCTGCTGAGACGCCGGAAAATCGGATGGTTCCTAATGCTACCGGCGCAAAAGTGTACCTAACTATTTATGACAAGGACCTGAATCAAATTACCGAATCCAGGGTCCCTATGCTTACCAATAGACCTGCCTTCCACTTTGTCAAGGACGG
>JBBDSB010000397.1:0-6015 GCA_040905205.1 Cyclobacteriaceae bacterium | reverse complement strand
CTCCCCTGATCTTCAGAAAAAGACCTTGAATTGGCAGATACCAATCCCGTATCAACCGCATATACCTTTTTTGGATTGATCAGTTGCTTTTTTTTGGAATAACTGAATTTTGGAATAAAAAAGAACAGCCAGCTTTCTTCTAAATTGGAAAAATACTCCATCACTGTGCTTGTGGCTTTGATTTCCAGTGTTTTCCGAAGATTGTTTCCAGATACTAATTTAGACACATTGGAAATAAGATAGATGGCCAAATGCTGCAATGACCTAAAATCCCTTACCCCATACCGGACGGTAATGTCCCTCAATAACAAGTCGTCAAAAAGCTGGTGTAATATTTCCAACCTTTCATTGATCAAAAATTCCGGAAACCCTCCTTTATGTAAATAATCCATTGTGCTTTCCGGGGATTTAGGGAGATCCTTAAAGTCACAAAATTGTTCGTAAGAGAAAGGGAAAAGCTCTTTGGTGATATGTCTCCCGGTAAGTTTTGTTCCCAATTCTTTACTGAGCAAAGAGGCGTTGGAACCTGTAATGACAATCTGGTGATTTCCCTGGTCCAACTTTTGACGGATATACCGCTCCCAACCCGCTACCACCTGTATTTCATCAAATAGCAATTCTGTATGTTTTTGTTCACTTATTAGCCTATCAATTTTTTGAAAATCTTCTACATTAAAACCATAAAGCCTGGGATCTTCAAAATTTAAATAAAAAGCGTTGGGATATTGGTTCTTCATTAATTGAAGCAGAAGCGTGCTTTTTCCACAACGTCTGATTCCCGATATGATCAAAGAATGGCTTTTGAACAAGGGAAAACTCTCCAGTTCATTTCTTTCCAAGCCTTGCGTCCTGGTGTATATTTCAGCTCTCTGGCTCAAAGCCACTTCTTCAAGCAAATCGATTGGTAGCATAACGGTCTTTTATGCCAAAATACGATAATGTTGTTTATTAAACAACATTAGTATTGTTTATTAAACAACAGTATCGCAATACGGAAAAACGTTTCCCTTGCAGAAGTACCCGTAAGATGGGGAATTATTTGATGATCCGATGATACCAAAAATCCTTCAATAGGAATATGGCTTTAGCCAAAATTGAGGAAATGTAAGGGCATAGGTTTTTATGAAACAAGGTGAAATAAGGATGTTAAACCTTTGAATTAATGAAATCCGACCGGGTTCAATGTATCCGTCCGGAACATACCGTACCTAGCGGCACGGCGGAGGCATGTAAACCTTATTGTGTGCTAACCATATTTGGTCCTGTAAGGGACCAATTTAAGGGTCCTCGGTAAAAAATAACGGGTATCCTAAAGTTCAACGCCTTTCCCAGCCCCATCGGGGTGAAATATCGGTAGCCAGGGGTGCAGCCCCTGGATCAAAAACGGTAATTTAAAATGTTTTGGACTTATGGATTCCAAAGGGACAAAACCCGCAAGCCAAAACCCCTTCTTACGTAAATTTAATCCGTTAGATAAATTCCTTTGCCAATTTTAATCATCCCTCATAGGAGCTATAGATTCATTCGGCAACCCACCAAATTATTGGAAGATGTATGGCTATCCCTATTTGGTCCCTGACGGAACTGGGTTGGATACGGATTTCCTGTGAGAAGATCAATTTACTATAAAATTTGGCAATGATGCGCAGGCAGGTATGGCCCCAAAATCTTTGGTGTTGGGTTGTTTCTAGAATGGGAAGGTTGAATTCAATAGCATTTGATAAATAATAAATTAATATAATATAAAAGGAAATATATAGATAAAAAATATAGTTTTAAGTACATAAATAATGTGATATAAAAAAACTCAGGGTGACGACGATAGCCATATTTTCTAAATCGGCATATCGAACATTATGATTCCAGGGTCTTCATCCGTGCTAATACCGAATAATTTTCTGGAAATTTCATCCACCGCTAATGAACTTATTGACTGGTCCAATTTAAATTCGTATTGGATATTTCCCTGTTTGTCGAAAACATAAATTTCGGTGGCCGTTTCATTGCCTTCCCGCATCTGTTTTACTGTCCTGCCACAATACAATCCATAAAGGAATTTATCTCCAATATATATATCCTTATAGGCATAAGGTTCATTGATATCAACAATCAACCCAGGTGACTGACCTTGGCCTGATACTATTTTAAACTCCGGGATTTTATTTTCGGGTCCGTTAATAGTGAGAATTTCTCCACTGCTTTTATTCAGTATATCCAGTCTGTCCCTATAAATGCCGGCAGATACAAAGATATTATTCCTTAAATCCCCTTTAAACCAACCCTTATGAAGTTGAGCCATCATAAAATCGTTTAAGTCTTTTCTAACCAACATGTCCTTCCACAAACCGAATTCCCTTACCCTTGTCCCGTCTATATGAAATTCGACAAATTGGTGTTCGTCATTGGCCAAGCGGCACATGACTGTACTGTCCGATGCCCAAGTCATCAAGACCGCCATAAAAAAATCCCCACTTTGCTTGATCTGATTATGGGATAATGCCAAGGTATCGTTTAGGTTAAATTCAGAAAACCGCTTTTCCATTGCACTGTAAACCCAAAAGGTTTCCTCCTCGCTTCCCGGATCAAGTATCCAGGCATCCGATATCTCCCCAGGCCCAAATCCGATCATTCCTTTGGCCATTTTATATTCCATTGTCCGGTGGTCAATGACATGGACCGGAGAAAATTCTGATGGTATTCTTCTGCTTTCTCCCACGATCAGGTATCTATCCTTAATTATAAGGTTCAGGGGCATTTTTAATTGGTCAAAGTAGTATTTTTTACCCAGGAGTGCTATTGATTCCGGTATGGATTCTTTAGAAAATGATTTTACATTCTTTGAAGTGGAAGCAGGCTCTCCACAAAAGGATAAAAAAAATAACATACATATTAGGATAAGACCACTGGAGATGTTCCAAAACAGTTTAATGAATTTTTGCATATTAAATTTATTGATTGCAAGCTTTAAATTTAAAATACATCAGTTAAAAGGGTTAAAGGCATATCGCCCTTTTAACTGATGTATTGAATTAATGGTTAGTACAGGTATCACCCGGGAATAACCTTTGCACTTCTCTATCTTCCGACCATACTGTCCCAGATTCATCCATACAGTATTCCATGCCAGGACAACACATATAGCCAAAACTTCCACTATTCGCCTCTGAGACAAATGCATTCGCCAAGGCTACACTCATGGCTACCGCACCTGCTGCCACTGTAGCTTTCTTTAATGTCATTTTCTTTTTCATGCTATTTTTTGATTTTTGGTTAAAAGATTAAACAATTAAACCATATAAAATCATTTTTCATATAGAGAAAATTACATTTCCCGTGAACAGACCCTTTTATCCCGTGAACGTGCGGTTTTACCTTGTGAATGAAATGATTGCGTTCTGTAATGTATAGGGATTAAGTGACTGAGGGAGAAATGCTGATGGTTTGATGATGTGCTGGGGTGCCTGAGCGGAGTCAGGCTTCGGCAGGCTCAGCCTGAAAAGGCAGCGGTGTTGATTGATGAGGGATCGGGAAAAAAAGAACTTGGCTGATTTTTTAGAGGCCCTGGAACTGAATTAGGACTTAGTTTCACTGATTTCCGAATATGACGTGTACTTTGCAGACTTAAAAGCACAAAGTGCAGTGGAGAGGCAATTAGCGAGTATTGGTAAAACCGTTAATAAATTATTACCGGATTCAACCCTTTTCCCAGCCCCATAGGGGCGAAATATCGGTAGCCAGGGGCACGGCCCCTGGATTAAAAACGGTATTTTAAAAAGTTTTGGCCTTACGCATTCCAAAGGGACAAAACCCGCAAGCCAAAACCCCTTGCGTAAATTTAATCCGATAGATAAATTCCTCTGCCAATTTTAATCATCCCTCATAGAAATTTTGGAACCTATTGAATTTTTTCCATCCCCAAACGGACAAACCCCATCTCATCATTCATATTCTCATAAATCCAGATTTTCCCGTCCTTGGCAAAGTGTTTACCTGGCTTTTTGTTCAATTGGGGGACTAAAACTTCTCCCAGTATATTTAAGTCCTTGTCCAATGCCGTTAAATATACTTTTGATCGGATTCTATCACCATCGGTATTTTCAATCTCCTGATAGGAAAAACGATAAAAACACTCCCCCTGCTGATCCCAAAACGGGGGCAGAAAATTAATTTCCTGTTTAAATATCCTATATTCAGCTTTAAATTCTTCAACCGTTTCGTGTTTTTTAATATAGTCTTTTTCTTTTTGGTTGGCTGCAAGCTGGCTATTATATGATTTAAAAAATAATGAATCCATCTCAATATCGTACCACATTAAAGTACTCGTAATTTCATTTGATAAAATAACTATCTTATCGAACTTTTCTATATTCACTTCTGGTGCGTTAACTATTATATTGCCACGTGAATTGCTGTATATAAAGCTATAATTGGATACCTCCTCAAAGCTTTTAAGCTCCAATCTAGCAACCTCAAACTCTTCCAAATAGAGTATCCCCAAAGCATATTTTTCATTCTTATAACGATAGATTAATACATATAATCGGTTGGCATCCGTATCAATTACGGTATTTGACCTTAATAACTCTCCACCATTTGTTCCTGCTACACCAATAGAAAAGTTTTCAAAATAAATAGTCATCAGCTTTTCCCCACCTAAAGAAAATAATGCGGTATGGTCAAAATCAGTCATTGTTATCTGGTTTTCATTGTGAACTCTCATACTTACCCCACCAGTCCCTGTTCCGTTTGGCCCTTCTTTTTCAAAAGGGAGCTTTTCTTCCAATCGCAACTCATCTAAATTAATTTTTTCAAGTGTATGGTCATTTTCATTGAAATTAAAAATATACTTTCCGTCCTTGCCCAGGTCCGCATTCAATAGTTGATATTTCAAAAAGATAATCCCATCACCAGGATCAATCATAACCGTATCAAAGGAAAATTTCAGATTGGAAAAATAATCCAAACCATTTATATTAGTTTTCCCCTCACAAGAAAGTAACAAAATAAGTATCAGATAGGAAAAATGATGCATAGTAATTTTTGATTATAATTCTTAATTGGCCATACTTATATAGGTATGGCCAATTAAAATAATTTATATATTTATCTATAGTATATTTCAATCTTAAAGCGGAAAACACGTGCCTAACTCAGATTCGCAATAAGTATCTATAGCGTCATTTAATTCTTGTTCAGAACAGTAAGTACCTCTCCAAGATCCGGTACTTCCAATACAGTTACAATAATATCTTATACAATCACCAGACCCCCCATAAATCGTTGTCATTTGACTTCGCTGTAGAACATCTTCAGAAGCCAGCTTTAATTTCTCTAAACTTAACTTTTTCATTTTGCTTTTTAGTTAAATAATTTTATTATTTTCCCGGACCAGCTAAGGACACCCGGGAATTATGCCCATTCATCGCGATGGAATATCATTAATAAAACCTTGAGTTAATTAAAACCTGAGGCTTCCTATAAAATAATCATTTTTGAAATTACTTTTGTAACCTGGCCTTAGCAACATTACAAACACCAATCTAACAGTTTAAATCAAAAAATTTAGTCGAATAATTTTATTTCCCGTGAACAGACCCTATTATCCCGTGAACGTGCGGTTTTATCTTGTGAATGAAATGATTGCGTTCTGTAATGTAAAGGGATTAAGTGACTGAGGGAGAAATGCTGATGGTTTGATGATGGGATGATATGGTGATATGGTGATGTGATCATGTGGGGATTTTTTGCTTCGCCAAGTTTAAATTCTTGTCAAAGGAAATTTGGAATCGGCCCGGGAACCCACCCAGGATCAGGCTCTGAAAGAAATATTTACCGTGGTGCAGCCGGATATTTGTGTGGTTTGCGATCCAAATAAACTGGATGAAGCAGATTATCTGGGTGCTCCAGACCTGATCGTTGAAATTCTTTCCCCGGGAAACAACAAAAAGGAACTCCAATACAAATACGAGGTGTACCAGGAAAGTGGGGTGAAGGAATACTGGATCACTCACCCGG
>JBBDSB010000396.1:0-1031 GCA_040905205.1 Cyclobacteriaceae bacterium | reverse complement strand
GGAAAAATTCAGGCCCAGACCTACGATTACTTCCAGGTATCTGGCATTGATTTTTGTGGCCATTTTTGATGCCTGGTCTGTTTATGATGAAAATGCGGTTCCGGTTTTTTTGGAAGGGGTTAAAAAGAGACCCGAAAAAGAAAGGCACCTTAAAAACAAGGAAATTGCAATAAGTTATGCTGCCTTTCGGGCAATGAGTGAATATTATTATTCTGACGAGGATTTGTTTTCAGCCTTTATGGTGGATCTTGGCTTAGACCCCTACAATATTACCCTGGATCCTTCCACACCAGAGGGAATCGGAAACCTGGCGGCTAAAGCGGTGATTGAGGCCAGAAGGGGAGATGGGGCCAATCAGCATGGCGAGGAACCGGGTTCGGAAGGGAAACCTTATTTTGACTATACCCGGTACCATCCCATCAATACGGCAGATAAAAACGTAGACCCCATCCGGTGGCAGCCCAAATATTTCTCAGACGGAAAAGGGGGTAAATATGCCCCTGGGTGTTTAACGCCTTTTTGGGATAAAGTGAAGCCGATTGGCCTAAAATCCGCAGACCAGTTCCGTCCGGGACCACCTCCTTTGATAGGATCAGAACAATTGAAAAAAGAAGTTAAAGAAGTAGTGGACATTCAGGCAAATCTCAATGATTATCAAATTGCCTTGGTAGAATTTATGAGAGACGGCCCAAAATCTGTTCAACAGGCAGGACACTGGCTGAAATTTGCCCAGGATGTGTCCAGAAGGGATCAGCATACCCTGGATCAGGATGTCAAGATGTTTTTCTATAACCAGGTGGTGGCCATGGATGCTTTCATCGCTTCCTGGGATGCAAAAATGTATTATGACTATGCCCGCCCCTATGCACTGGTTCATCAATATTACCAGAATCAAATGATTAGGGGTTGGGGTGGGGAAGGCAAAGGGATGATGGAATTGGCAGGAAACCAGTGGCGTCCCTATTCTCCTGAAACCTTTTTATGCCCACCTTTTCCCAGCTACGTGTCAGGCCACAGTACGATCAGCGGTG
>JBBDSB010000395.1:1718-6027 GCA_040905205.1 Cyclobacteriaceae bacterium | reverse complement strand
CAAGACCATACGGTCAGCCTTTCCGGAAGAAACGAGGATTTTCAGTATTACTGGTCCATGGGATACCTGGACAACGAAGGACTGGTAGTGGGTGATAAGTTTACCACCATCCGAAGCCGGTTCAACATAGAAGGCAATGTCAACGAATGGTTGACCGTGGGAATGAATACCCAATTTGCCGATAGGGACGAAAGTCAAATTCCCGTTTCCTGGGGCAATATGGTCAACCTTTCTCCCTGGGGGGAACCATTCCTTGAGGATGGGGTGAGCCTGAGGTTCAGACCCAATGAGGAAGTAAGTGGTGGCCGACACCCTTATTATACGCCTAACTTTACCGATCGCCTGCAAAAGGAAACCACCATCAACTCCACCCTTTTTGCCGCTATTGAATTGCCGTTTGGTATCAAGTTCAGGACCAATTTTACCCCTAGATTTGAGTTTTTCGAATATTACAATCATGAAATGGCAGCTCATCAGGATTTTGAAAACATGGGGGGAAGGGCCAATCGTAGACAAAGAAAAGTATATTATTGGCAGGTGGACAACATCCTTAGCTGGAATAAAAACTTCAATGAAATCCACAATTTCGATATAACCCTATTGGCCAATGCAGAGAAATTCAATGTCTGGGATAATAGCATGACAAATACAGGCTTTGAACCTCATGACCGCTTGGGTTACCACAATATTGGTGCGGGAATCAATCCCATTATTAGCAGTAATGACAGTACGCATACCGCAGATGCCTTGATGGGCAGGGTAATATATACCCTCTCAGACAAATACATCACCACCCTCTCTGTAAGAAGGGATGGATATTCTGCTTTTGGACAAAGTAATCCCAGAGCAACCTTCACTTCAGCTGCCTTTGGCTGGGTATTTACAGATGAAGACTTCGTAAACATCCCCTGGTTGGACTATGGTAAATTAAGGGCTTCCTGGGGAGTAAATGGTAACAGGGATATAGGTCGCTATGCCGCTTTGTCCGATTTACAAACCGGAAAATATTTTTATCAAAGGCCAAGTGGAGAATTGTACCTCGTAAGCCAATTATTTGTAAACACCATGCAAAATGCCAACCTGCGCTGGGAAAAAACCACTTCCACCAACCTGGGACTGGATTTCTCCTTGTTCAACAGTATTCTGGATGGTACCATAGAAGTGTACGAAATGTCTACCACAGATCTTTTGGTAGAAAGAAGCCTTCCGGATATTGTGGGTTTCAATTTTGTGTTTGACAACCTGGGAGAAGTCAGGAACCGGGGCGTAGAGGTCAGCTTAAACAGCCTTTTGGTCAACGGGTCCAATGTGACCTGGCGGACAAGCCTTAATTTCCAAATGAACCGCAACCGAATTGTGAGCCTATACGGTGACCTGGATGAGAATGGGGAAGAGCTAGACGATATCGGCAACCGTTGGTTTATAGACAGGGCCATAGATGCCGTATGGCATTATAAAACAGACGGCATTTGGCAAACACCTGAAGCCGATGAGGCCAGCGATTATGGAGTAAAACCAGGTGATTTTAAAATCGAAGATGTGAATGAGGATGGCTTGTACACCAATGCAGACCGGCAGTTTCTGGGCTTCTCCGAACCCAGATCCAGGTGGAGTTTGAGAAATGAATTTAAAATTTGGAAAAACTTCGATGTGTCCTTCATGATGTATGCTTATTTGGGTCATCTAGGTACTTTTAACCAGAGGAAGAACCGACAGGGCTTTCTGGACCGTTCCAGTTCATATATCCTGCCCTATTGGACCGAGGAAAACCCCAGCAATGAATGGGCAAGACTAAATTCCAGTGAAGGCGGTGCCGGTGGATTCAATGTGTACCAAAGCAGGTCTTTCGTAAGGTTAGAAAATATTTCCATGGCCTATACAGTTCCGCAAACCATCCTGAAAAGAGCAAAAATTGAGAATCTAAGGCTATATATGAATGTTCGTAACGTGGGCTTTTATGCACCGGAAATGAACTTCTGGGACCCCGAGTCCGGAGGTCCAACCCCCCGGATTTTTACCATGGGACTTGATTTGACGCTTTAATGATTGACTATTTAAAAGAATTATCATGAAAATAAATATAAAAAGATCTTCATTTTACCTGGGCCTACTGGCCTCAGGCATGATGCTAACTACCACAGGATGTGAGGAATCCTGGTTGGAGCCCAAGCCGCTATCCTTTTACGCACCGGAAAATACCTTTAACGCTGCCAGCGGGCTTTGGAGTGGATTGGTGGCCTGTGAACGCAACATGCGACACGAATATACTGGTGATGGGCCTCCCATTTTAACCGAACATATCTTCTCAGAAGTAGCCATAGAGGGGACCACGGATAAATCAGGCCCCGCACAGGACATGAACCTGCTGATTACCCCTGATGCCAACCTGAACAGTACCAACACCAATAAAATTGGCTGGTACTGGTTTGAGGGTTTTAACGGTATCAAGTATGCCAATACTGTGATTTCCAGAATTGATGATCCTACAGATTACGAATCTGAGGAAGAACGCAACCATATCCTGGGTACTGCCTATTTCCACCGGGCATTGCGCTATTACCGTTTGACCAATCAATTTGGGGATGTACCTTTGATTCTGGAAGAGATTCAGGAACCCAGACTTGATTTTTTTTCCACCGACCGAGAAGTTATTCTCCGGAAGATGAAGGAAGACCTTGAATGGGCTGAACCCTGGGTGCCGGAAGTGATGGACCGGGGGCAGGTTCCCAAGGGAGCCGTTCAACATTTGCTGACCAAGGTTAATCTTGCACTGGGGGAATTTGATGATGCCATTGCCTCTGCCAGTCGCCTGATTGATGGAGGTACGCATGCCTTGATGACAGAAAGGTTTGGCTCTACCGGAAACGATCCGGATAGAAACCTGATATGGGACTTGCACCGTCCTGAAAACAAATCCCTAAATGCCAATACGGAAGCCATACTGATGGTAATGGACAGGTTAGAAACTGATGGGAATTCCGGTGGAATGTCCTCCATGCGACAGGCTGTTCCCTTCTGGATCACCAACATCAACACGCCAAATGGAAACAGGGGCACCATCGATCTACCTGGGATAGAAATTGATCACGTATCAAAGTATGGAAGGGGAATCGGTCGTCTGCGGGGTACCTGGTACCACCAAAGCATGATCTGGGACGATGAAAACGACCTGAGACATGCGCCCGGAAACTGGATGGACATGACTGATATGGTTTACAACAATCCCGATCTGATAGCGCAAGGTGACGAATATTATGGACAACCCCTACAGTTCAGGAATGACGAGGGTACTGTATTGGTAGTCGACACTATCAGAAGTTGGTTTTCCTGGCCTCACTATAAATTATTTGTACCTGATCCACAAAATATCCGACCTTCCGGAGGGCATAGTGACTGGTACATATTCCGATTGGCGGAAACCTACCTGCTTCGTGCTGAAGCTTATGTATGGAAGGGTGATATGGCCAATGCTGCTGCAGATATAAATGCGGTAAGGACACGTGCCGGAGCTGCACCCTATGGCCCGGAAGACATGCATATCGGTACCATTCTGGATGAAAGAGCGAGAGAGTTGTACTACGAGGAGCCCAGAAAAACAGAATTGACCCGCATGGCCTTTATCTTCGCCAATACCGGCATTCAGGCCTACAATGGGAAAACCTATTCGATAGATAACTTCTCTGAAGAGAATTTCCTGTATGACCGGATCATGGAGGTTACAGATTATTACAACAAAGGTGTTTTTACGCGACATGGTGACACCTATACGTATAGCCCCTACCATGTGCTCTGGCCCATTCCGGCCAATGCCATCAATACCAATACCCGGGGAATCATCAATCAAAATAAGGGGTACTCGGGTTTTGAAAACAATGTTCCACCACTGACTACAGTAGATGGAAACCATACCAGTACTGAGGATTAAAGACACCCTATTCATATATTACAAAAGCCCGGAAGAAATTTCCGGGCTTTTTGTTTTTTTGTGCCTTATCAAGCCCAAAAGAAACAGCTATTTTTTGGAATAGGCTAAAGCCCCATTCCTATTGAAGGGAGGTGGTTATTGATTAATCAACAAAAATTTAAGGGTCAATTTCCTTTTTGTCAATTGCCTACTGCTTTAGCTGTAGGCAATATTGGAGCATATCAGCATCGCTGGCTTTAGCCAAATCATTTATCCTTGAACAGCTCAAATTCCAATTTCACCATAATATCACCTATCAAATTGAAAAAAACTAATGATATTCTTGCTTTCCGGATCTAATTTAAAAGCAAACCAACTTACATTTCCTCAATTTTGGCTAAAGCC
>JBBDSB010000395.1:0-1618 GCA_040905205.1 Cyclobacteriaceae bacterium | reverse complement strand
ATGTCCAAAGGATGTGAATTAGTGCTGAACCAGCCTGACCCGGTAAAGGGTAAGGAAATCCTGTTCTTCCCCCAGGGTATCGGCATTTTGCAGCACATAAAAGGAACGATCAGGACCAAATTTAGAAAAAAATAGAGAAATTCCTCCATTGAAAACTAAAAACCGCCGGAATAAATCTTCCCGGCGGCCTTTCAATACTTCTTTATTTCTTACAAGCCAAACAAACCCGGTAACCAGAGGGTTAACTCCGGCACCAAAGTAATCACGATCAGACCCAGGATCATGGCCAGGAAAAAAGGCAGTAGTGGCAGGAATACTTTGGCAATGGTGGTCTTGGCCACTCCCACCCCGATAAACAATACGGAGCCCACCGGTGGGGTGCAGATGCCAATACATAAATTCAGCACCATGATGATCCCGAAATGTACCGGATCGATTCCCAGCGTCACCACTGCAGGCAAGAAAATTGGCGTAAAGATCAGTACGGCAGGCGTCATGTCCATAAATGTCCCAACAAATAATAAAATCAGGTTGATCATGATCAGTATAACAAATTTATTGTCACTGATGGCCAACAAAGTAGAACTGATGGATTGGGGAATGTTTTCGCTGGACATCGCCCAGGACATACTCATGGAGGTGGCTATCAATAACATCACGATTGCGGTGGTCTCCGAAGATTTTAACAATATACCAGGAAGTTCTTTCAAACTGAGGTCTCCATATATAAAAGAGAGTACCAGGGTATAGATCACAGCGATGGCAGAAGCTTCGGTAGCGGTAAATACCCCTACCACAATTCCGCCAATGACCACCACCAAAAGCATCAGGCTTGGAAAGGCTGCCAAAAACTTGGTGCCGAGTTCCTTTAAGCTGGTCAATTCTCCTCCTTTGAGATTGTGCTTTTTAATGAAAATGGCAGCTGTGATCATTAGAAACATGCCTACCAACAACCCGGGGATGTATCCTGCGACAAAGAGTGCCGCAATGGACACGCCGCCACTGGCCAGGGAGTAAACGATCAGCACATTGGAAGGAGGAATGATCAATCCGGTGGTAGAAGCCGTAATGTTTACCGCGGCGCCCAATTCCCTGGGATAGCCTTCCTTTTCCATTCTTGGTCCCAAAATCCCACCGATAGCGGAGGCCGCTGCAGCAGCGGAACCAGCAATTGCGCCAAACAGCATGGCGGCAATTACGTTTACATACAATAGGCCCCCGGGCAATCTTCCGGTAAGTGCTTTGGCGAGGTTGATCAAGCGGTTGGCGATGCCGCCTTTATTCATAATTTCTCCGGCCAAAATGAAAAAAGGAATGGCCAAAAGGGCAAAACTGTCCAAACCCACACCCATTCTTTGGGCTATCGTGGTGGCAGAAGGAATGGTGGCTATGGTAACGGTAAGCGTCAAAAAACTGGAAAAACCTAATGCCCAGGCCACCGGAACACCGATACCCATCAAAATGATAAAGCTGGCAACTAAAATTAATACACTTAAATATTCTTCCATTTCGAATTAAATTTGGGATGGGGGTTCGTTAAGTAATTTTTTTATGTCGGCAAACTGGTAAAACAACACCAACAGACCGCTGAATGGAATGATGATATATACATAGGCCA
>JBBDSB010000394.1:0-6039 GCA_040905205.1 Cyclobacteriaceae bacterium | reverse complement strand
ATAATTGTTTTTTAATGGTCATAACTTGCCCCGTACCGAAGGTCGGGGTAGCCTGCCCCGATCTTTTTTCGGGGGAATCTCGCATTGTGATAATCATCTCTCTATGTGGCGTTCTCGTCATGCCTGTCTGCCTCAGGCAGGCTCGATTTCATGTAAATTTTTCCGGAAAAACAGGTGTCTCCTGCTGTTATTAAATATATGAATTAGAGATATTGCTTTTTTTCTTATCTTTGTGGGGAAGACATAAAAAACTCCACCTGTAAATTTCCTAACACATGATGCCCGAGACCAAAATTTTTTCAGGTTCCAATTCACCTCATTTAGCAGAAAACATATCAAAAGCATACGGACAACCTTTAGGCAACCTCACCATATCGAAATTCAGCGATGGTGAAATATCTCCCAGTTATAATGAATCCGTAAGAGGCTGCAACGTGTTTCTGATCCAGTCTACCAATCCTTCAGCAGATAACCTGATGGAGCTCTGCCTGATGATTGATGCTGCAAAAAGAGCCAGTGCCTATAAAGTATGTGCCGTAGTGCCCTATTTTGGTTACGCAAGGCAGGATAGAAAAGACCGGCCCCGGGTGAGCATTGCTGCCAAACTAATAGCAAATATCCTTACTTCTGCCGGTGCTGACAGGATCATGACCTGTGACCTGCATGCCGGGCAAATTCAGGGATTTTTTGACATTCCTTTGGATCATTTGAATGGTTCAGCTATCTTTGTGCCCTATTTAAAAAGTCTGGATTTGAGTAACATTATTTTTGCCTCTCCGGATGTGGGAGGTGTAGGAAGAACAAGGTCCTATGCCAAGCATTTTGAATTGGACATGGTGGTTTGTGACAAACACCGGAAACGGGCCAATGAAATAGCTTCCATGCAGGTAATAGGTAACGTAAAGGGCAAAGATGTGGTTTTGGTGGATGATTTAGTGGATACGGCAGGAACATTGTGCAAAGCTGCAAAAATTATTTTAGAGAAAGGAGCCCATTCCGTAAGGGCCATTGCTACGCATGGGGTTTTATCCGGTGAAGCGATTGATCGCATTGAAAAATCGCTTCTTTTAGAATTGGTCATTACTGATACCATTCCTTTAAAGGAAAAATCCAGTAAAATAAAAGTTTTATCGGTAGCGGACTTGTTTGGCAGGGCCATTCATGCAGTCACCGGAAATGCTTCCATCAGTGCCTTATTTATTTAGAAATTTAATTTAAATGAACATACAATGAGATCAATTGAGATTATAGGGTTTAAAAGAGCAAATCTCGAAAAAAAATCCCTGGACGGCATTAGAGAAGAAGGCCACGTCCCCTGTGTAGTATATGGTCCCGGTATCAAGGAACAGGTACACTTTTATTCACCTGCTATTCTATTCAGAGACCTTATTTATACCCCGGAGGTACACATGGTAGATTTGAATATTGAAGGCACAAAGGTAAAAGCCATCCTGAGAGAAGCCCAATTTCATCCTGTAAGTGAAGTGTTGCTTCATGCGGATTTTTTGGCCTTCAGTGAGAAAAAGCCAATTAAAATGGAAATACCAATTAAGGCTCATGGTTCTTCTCCCGGTATCATCAAAGGTGGTAAGCTGGAGATCAAAACCAGAACTTTGTTGGTAAAAGGATTGGCCAATGACCTGCCTGATTTTATTCCTGTGGATATTTCAAAAGTGGATTTGGGCAAATCTGTAAAAGTAGCTGATTTAAATGTGGAAAAATTTGAATTGCTCAACAGTCCAAAAGTAACCATCGCAACAGTGGGAATTCCAAGGGCATTGAGAGGCAAGAAAGGCGAGGAAGGAGAAGAAGAAGAAATATAAATTATGCCATGGCATAATTTGATCAAATATCCTGTCCCGGTTTATTTCGAGGCAGGATATTTTTCTGTATAAAATTTACCGTATTTTCTCCTGCAGTAATGGAATGGAAGCTCACGCTCTGAATAGCTTAAAAACCTAAAATGAAATACCTTATCGTTGGATTGGGAAATATCGGTCCAGAATATGAGTTGACCAGGCATAATATCGGTTTTTTAACCTTAGATAGGATGGCTGATAACCAAAGTCTCAAATGGAACAGCGACCGGCTTGCCTTTACCTCCTTCTTCAAATTTAAAGGCCGTCAGATTCATTTGATCAAACCTACCACTTATATGAATCTGAGTGGTAAGGCAGTCAATTATTGGATGAATATCCTAAAAATTCCAAAAGAAAACATTTTGGTCATTGTGGATGACATTGCCTTGCCTTTGGGGAAACTCAGAATGAGGGGAAAAGGGTCGGCTGCTGGACATAATGGCCTGAAAAATATAGAGGAACTAACTGGGGGACAAGATTTTGCCCGCCTGAGATTTGGTATAGGAGATGAATTCCCTAAAGGGAAACAGATTGATTATGTCCTCGGAAGATGGTCTCAGGGAGAAATTGACCTGCTTCCGGAAGCCATGGACCGGGCAATTGAAATGATCGGTTCGTTTTGCGTTTCCGGATTACATTCCACCATGAACCAATATAATCAATAAACCCCTTCTCCCCTTTACAGACACCCCATTTCACCTCCCGAAAGATAAGTGAAGCTCTCTTTAAATCCTTTTTAAAACCCTTTTCACTATGCACAACATTAATTTAGGAATTCAGATTGTGCCCAAAAGCAATAAATTGGACACTTATAAGCTTGTGGATAAAGCCATTGCCGTCATTTCTGCCTCAGGTGTAAAATATGAGGTAACGCCTTTTGAAACCGTAATGGAAGGTCCGGAAGGACTATTGATGGACATCGCCAGAAAGGCGCAACAAGCCGTTCTGGATGCCGGAGCAGATGAAATCCTGGTTTATTATCGCATGCAGATCAGGCCTTCAGGGGATGTTACCATGGATGAAAAAGTACTTAAGCACCGCTAAATGGCTCTTGCTGGCTTAGACAATGGAAAGAGCCAAGTCCCCAAATGATATCCCAGGAATCTACTCCCACTACTTTACGGTCAGGGAAACATCCGGAAAGGATCTCCAAAGCCTTTTCATCCTTTCTATCCCTAAAGGTGGGAACAATTACATATTTATTGGCAATGTAAAAATTGGCATAACTGGCCGGTAATCTAACCTCCTCATAGATAACGGGAGAAGGCATTGGCAATTCAATAATCTTCAGTGGGCGACCATTGGGAAGGGTAAAGCCCTGTAAAAGTTTAAGATTTTCCTGCAAAACCCCATAATTTTCATCGCTCCGATTTTCTTCTATGACGGTTACCACCGTGTCTTCACTGACAAACCTGGTCAGGTCATCTATATGACCATCGGTATCATCCCCCAATATGCCCTCCTTTAACCAAAGCACTTTTTGTACCCCAAAATAATCGGTCAGATACTTTTCGATTTGCATCCTGTTAAGATGGGGGTTTCGATTGGGATTTAAAAGACAGGCTTCAGTGGTCAAAAGGGTTCCCTTTCCATTAAATTCTACGGATCCACCCTCCATGATGATTCCGGGGTCAAAGCAGGGCAGATTAAGGGAAGCGGCCACTTTCTTAGGGATAAGGTTGTCCAAATCATAAGGAGGATATTTTTCCCCCCATGCATTATATCCCCAATTGATAATTGCTTTTTGAATGTTAGGATCGCAGTTGACCAAAAAAGATGGACCATGGTCCCTGCACCAGGCATCATTGGTGGCAAAAAGGTGGAAACTTAATTGATTAAAATCTACACCTGCTTTGTCCAGGTGTTTTTCCGCTGCGCTACGCATCCCTTGGTCCCGGACTAAAATATGCACCCGTTCTCCTTCGGTGAGGTATTTGACAAATTGGGAATAAGGAGGAAAAATAGATGAAATTTTCCTTGGCCAGGAAGCCTCTTTGTGCGGCCAACTCAACCAGGTGGCTTCATGTTTAGAGAATTCAGCCGGAAAATAATAACCCAATTCGACCGGGAGTACCGTCGGACCAGATGGTGGGCCTTTGAAACCGGATTCAATCTTCATCAATATAACGTTTAAGGATAGGGGAATAACTGTCAATCCTCCGGTCCCTTAAAAATGGCCAATGTGTCCTGTAAAGATCAGACTGTGTAAGGCTTACCGGAACAACGCATATTTCCTCCTTTAGATGACCCGCCTGGTAAATAACTTTCCCGAAAGCATTTGTAACAAAAGAACCTCCCCAAAATTGAATGTCGCCCTCTATTCCAGTTCTGTTTACGGCGATTACCGGCACCCCGTTGGCCACTGCATGAGACCGCTGGATGGTTTGCCATGCCTGGTATTGCTCCTCATTGGTGTCATTATCCTGTTCATGGTGCCAACCTATCGCCGTGGGGTAAAGTAAAATTTCCGCCCCCATAAGCGAAGTGATCCTTGCTGCCTCGGGATACCATTGGTCCCAACAAATCAAAACACCCAATATCCCGTATTTGGTGTTAAAGACCTTATAACCCAAATCACCGGGTGTAAAGTAAAATTTCTCATAGAAACCCGGATCATCAGGAATATGCATTTTTCTATACTTCCCAAGGTAAGTTCCGTCAGCATCCAAAACAGCCGTCGTATTATGATAAATACCCTGTGCCCGCTTTTCAAACAAAGAAGCAACAAGGACCACATCCAGCTCCTGTGCCAATTTGGAAAGTTGATCGGTCGATTTTCCCGGGATTTTTTCTGCCAGTTCAAAATTTTTGTGGTCTTCCACATCACAAAAATAAAGAGACCTGAACAGTTCCTGCAAACATATGATTTGGGCACCATCTTTGGCCGCCTTTCGAATTGCCCCTAAAGTTTTATTGAAGTTTTTCTCTGGATCGGCCAAACAGGTAAGCTGCACCAATCCCACATTTACAATTTTATCAGCCAATTGCTTCTGGTTAAAATGAACAGATAAATTTCTCAAATATAAACCATTTCAGAAATTATGCCAATTGAAAAAACTATACTTTTATCTTTAAATTCCGCTGGTGTATCACCGGATTGGCATACATGGAAAGGAAATTATGAATGGCTACACTATCCTTCATGTCTACTCCCTGACGAATACGGTTTTCAAATTCCTCTTTTTCTGAAGCCGTGTATTGATCCTGGTTTTCCCGGGTTTGGTTCAAAAGATCCAATGCAATATAATTTGTAGGCCATAGCCTGTAATTGGAAACAATTACCTTGTCCATTTCCTCTACCAATAATTGAAGCTGTTTGTTAAGAGAACTTTCCTTTTCAAATATCTCGTTGATCTCATGATCCAATACTTTTCCGACAGAAATATGAATCCTTTTTTTCTGACCCATAATGCCGCTTATCAGTGTCTTGAAATCTTCATTCTTTTGTTTTACGTAAATTTCTTCCCTTGATTTGGCCAACAACTCAGGCATTTTCAAAAGGTCTGTTGGATCATTTTCATAAGAAATGGATACCGGAACAATTCTAAGCTTGCGAAAATATTCACTCATTGAGATTCCCTGGCAACCCAATGACAGCATTTTGAGCACGCCTTTTTGGGTCAAATCCATCCCGTCTTTGGTCCTTCCCTCTCTTTGGGCTATCCAAACCGACCTGTTTTGGGTGAGGAGAACATCCCTGATGTATTCCGCATTGAGTCTGGAATTTTCCAACATGGCCTTATGGCTTAATCCTCTAAATACAATAAAATTTCTTGTCAACCTGCTTAATGTTTTAAGAAATGGTTTTTTCACCAAATTGTCCCCGATGGCTGAAGTAGTCATTAACAAGCCATGTTCATACAAAGTGGTATTCAATAATGAGGTATCCAGAATAATATCCCTGTGATTGGAAATATATAGATAAGCCGTGTTGGGCTCTAATTTTTCAAATCCCGAAGTGGCCAGTCCTCCCGAAGTAATTTCCAATACCTTTCGTACGGAATAATAAATAAAATTGATTTGAAAATCTCTTATGGAATGGGTTTTATGCAGTTGTTCCACCCATTCTTGGTCATCTTTATCCGGAAAAGTAAAATTCATCATCGCTTTCATCATGGGATGATCGGCAATTTCTCTTAAAGCCGCATTGACTTCACTATCATAAAAAGGTCTGATCGGA
>JBBDSB010000393.1:29099-34212 GCA_040905205.1 Cyclobacteriaceae bacterium | reverse complement strand
ATTTAGAAAAATTAAAGCTGGCAGCAGAGGATGTGCTGCAGAGAAATCAAATGGGCTCTATTTATGGTGGAAGTGGGTCTGGAGCAAGTTGCCAGGTGCAGTGTGATAATTGGACAAACTTTCGGCCCATGGAAGTACCTCACTGTAGTCAAGGAGATATTTTGTGCTCAGGTGGTTACCAGTGTTATCATTGTTAAAATCATTCAACCGATCTATATTAAATTAGATCGGTTGTTTTCTTAATCAATCAATCTGAAATTAATTATTTATATTGAAAAGTAATGATTAACCTAACCAAATTCTATATATATGTCTGGCTGATGATAATTATGCCAAGCCATACTTTTGCTCAATTTAAATTAACTAAGGTTGAAGAATTCACTATTAATGCGCTGTCAGATTTGGATATTTTGGACTATTTCCCTTCAAAAAAAATATACTTAGGATTTATAAAATATCCAAAAGGAAATGATATCGCTCTTGTGAACGCAAAAGGTGAAATAATTACCAAGAAAAATTTGGTAGGTGAGGGGCCTAACCAATCTATTTCTCACATTAATTGTATGGCATTTTCCAAAGATGGAGATATTTGGCTTCAGAGTGCCACCCATTTTCTACTTTACGACCAGGAACTTGTTCTCAAAGAAAGATTCTCGTATCCTTCCAGTTTAGGCATTCAAATTAGGGGAAGGAAAGAATATTTTTCTTATTTCTATCAAGATGGAATGGAATCCGGATTCTCCTTTATAACAAATCCTTCAAATACAAACACTTTCTCAAATAACAAAGAATTGGATAAAAATTTGATTGAGATTTATACACCAGGTATTGACAAGTTGTTCAAAATTGCTCCTGCAGCTGAAAGAAAAATGTACAAAAGATTTTCTAGTTCATTAATTAGTTCACTTTATTTTATTACATACACGATTGACAATAGCAATAAGCTACTTTATTTAACCACAAGGACAGACGATGAAATCACGGTATATAATTTAAAGACTCACATGTTATTATCGAGATTAAAAGTAAATCATGGTGAGTTTAACGTTTTAGGAGTTAATTCAATCTCAAGGCAGGATTTGCCATCGATAGATGGAATTTCTTTAGGGGCCAAGAATCATCAATTATTTCTTCTGGATGAAGGACAAATACTATTGGATTATGTCAAAGAAATAGCACATGGAATTTATGAGCAAAAAAAGGCCATCAACCCATATTATCACCATTATAATGATCCTTCTTTTCACCGGTTAATTCTATTCGACAAAAAAAAGCAACTTTCTGGAGATATTCCTATGCCAAAAAATGGTCACTTGATGATTAGTCTGCCAGGAAATAGATTATTATTTAAAATAAAAAACCCAGATGTTGAGGAGGATTTTATTCGTTATGAAATTTACCAGATGGTCAAAAATTGACACTCGACAGATTCTTTATTAACTATCGAAATTTTACTTTTTAAGAACACAAAACCTAATCTTTTAATAGAACAAAATTGAAAACCACTTTCCCTTTCTATAAACAACCTGATGCCAAAGACTGCGGCCCCACCTGCCTACGCATTATCGCCAAACATTACGGCAAATTGATCTCCCTGCAGGAGATACGGGAATATTCGGAAACCACCCGCTCCGGAAGCAACCTGCTTAAACTGAGCGAGGCGGCAGAGGCCATCGGATTTAAAACCATAGGGGCCAGGCTTGATTATAACCGCCTGAAAAAAGCACAGCTTCCCCTGATCGCCCATTGGGATAAAAGGCACTTTGTGGTGGTGTACAGGATCAAAAAAGATCAGGTTTACCTATCCGATCCGGCCTATGGCCTGATCCGCCTGTCCAAACCGGAATTTATCGCCCGGTGGATCGGAAACGGTGCGGATGATGCTACCAAAGAAGGCATCACCCTGTTGCTGGAAGTAACCCCGGACTTCAAAAAGATGAAATGGGAGGAAGAAGACAAGCGATCGCTACGCTTTCTGTTCCGGTATTTATTCAACTATAAAAACCTCTTGGTTCAGCTTTGTATCGGGCTGCTGGTAGGCAGTCTCTTGCAGCTTATTTTTCCCTTTCTGACCCAGAGCATCGTCGATGTGGGCATCCAAAACCAGGATATCGGTTTTATCTACCTGGTACTATTGGCGCAGATAATGCTATTTGTTGGGCGTACCAGTGTAGAAGTGTTCCGGAGCTGGATTTTGCTTCACCTGAGTACCCGGATCAATATCTCCCTGGTATCCGACTTTTTTATCAAGCTGATGAACCTGCCCATCGCCTATTTCGATACCCGGATGACTGGGGACATCATGCAGCGCATCGGCGACCACCGCCGGATAGAAAACCTGTTGACAGGAACCACCCTTAGCACCTTATTTTCCTTTTTTAATTTCTTCGTCTTCGGAGCGGTACTTATTTATTACAGCATCACGATTTTTTTAATTTTTCTGGCGGGAAGCATTTTCTACATCCTCTGGGTCCTGTATTTTATGAAGCGCAGGCGAGAGCTGGACTACAAGCGTTTTGCCCAGTTGAGCCAGGAACAGAGCACGGTGATCGAACTGATCAACGGCATGCAGGAAATCAAAATGCACAATGCGGAAAAACAAAAGCGATGGCGATGGGAATTTGTACAGGCCAGCCTGTTCAATGTGTCCATTCAGACCCTTTCCCTGGAACAGACCCAGGGCGTAGGATCTTCCATGATCAATGAGCTGAAGAATATTCTCATCACTTTTACCTCAGCCGTGCTGGTAATAGAAGGCAATCTTACCCTGGGCATGATGCTTTCGCTCCAGTACATCATCGGGCAGCTAAACAGCCCCATCACCCAGGTAGTTGGTTTTATCCGGGCCTATCAGGATGCCAGCATCAGCCTGGAACGGCTAAACGAGATTCATGACAAGGAAGAGGAGGAAAGCAGGGATAAGCAGTATATCCGAAAAGTCAAGGTAGCTAAGGAGTTGACCCTGAAAAACCTGTCCTTTCGGTATATAGGAGCCGATGAGCCCGTTTTGGAAGGGCTCAACCTGATCATACCTCCACAAAAAGTTACGGCAGTGGTAGGGGCCAGCGGAAGCGGAAAGACCACCCTGATGAAATTGCTGCTCAAATTTTACGAACCTACCAAAGGAGAGATCCTGTATGGCCAGCATGACCTTAGCATCATTGCTGCCAGAAGCTGGAGGGATCATTGCGGGGTGGTGATGCAGGAAGGCTACGTGTTTAACGATACCATAGCGGCCAATATTGCTGTGGGTCAGGATCGCATCGACCAGGAGCTGTTGATCAAGGCCGCCCGGATCGCCAATATCTACGATTACATCCAATCCCTGCCGCTTGGCTTCAATACCAAAATCGGCAACGAGGGAGCCGGAATCAGCACCGGGCAAAAGCAGCGGCTTTTTATCGCCCGGGCTGTGTATAAGGATCCTGAAATCCTCTTTTTTGATGAGGCCACCTCAGCACTCGATGCCCGAAACGAACGTATCGTGATGGAAAACCTGCAGCATTTTATGAAAGGCAAGACGGTAGTGGTCATTGCACACCGCCTGAGTACGGTAAAAAATGCGGATCAGATCATCGTTATCGATCAGGGAAAAATAGTGGAGCAGGGAACCCATGACCAACTGCTTTATTCACAGGGGGCCTATTTTGATTTGGTAAAAAATCAATTGGAGCTGGAAAAAATAAATACAAACTGACCATGCCCGATCAGCCCACCCATACCGATAACCTAAATCTCCGGTCCGAAGAAGTACAGGAGATCATCACCCGGCCTCCGGCCTGGCTGATCCGCTGGGGCATCACCCTTGTTTTTATTCTGACTTGTCTGATCATCACGCTCTCCTTTATGATCAAATACCCTGATTTTGTGCAGGCAAAGGTACTGGTGACTACCCGGGAGCCGACAGAGCGGGTGCTTGCCCGTACTTCCGGTCAGATAGCAAAGCTCTTTGTGGAAAACGGGGAATTTGTCACTGCAGGCCAGCCACTTGCCGGGATCAAAAGCACCGCAAACCTGGAGGATATTTTGATCCTGAAAGACCAAATGGAAAAGGCGGCCTTTGGAAAGAAAAATGGGTATGCCTTTCCGATGGATTCACTATCCAGCCTGGTACTGGGAGAAGTGGAACCTTCCTTTCTGGAATTTGAACGAAATTACATGGAATACCGGCTGCTTCTGGAACTCCAACCCTTTATCGGACAATTGGACGGCAGCCGTACGGCATTGGTGGAAATCAATAAACGAATCGAAAGGCAGATCGCCCAAAAGGAGCTTTTGGAACGTAGAATGGAGCTGGTAAAAATGGACTACGATCGCAACAAGGCACTGCATGAAGATGGGGTAATTGCCGACAAGGATTTTGAAGCCCGGGAAATGGAATACCTGCAGATACAGGAGCAGGTCAACAGCATGGCCATAGCCATTTCCCAAATGCAGGAGGCCCTCAGCCTGGGAAACCAAACACTGCGTATCACGGAAATCAATAAAAAGGAAGAAGAGACCCGTGTACTAAAAAGCCTAATCCAGTCCTATCATGGGCTGAAGCGTGCCCTGCGGGATTGGGAATATACGTACCTGATGAAATCTTCTACCGGAGGTCTGGTCAGCTTTCAGAAAATATGGAGTGCCAATCAACAGGTAAATGCCGGTGAACCGGTGTTTACCGTACTTCCGGAAAACAAGGAGGAACTGGTAGGTGCCATGAAAATACCGGCACAGAATGCCGGAAAAGTGGCTATGGGCCTCAAAGTGTTAATTAAGCTGGACAATTTCCCTTTTCAGCAGTATGGTGCCCTGATCGGGCGGGTTACCAGGGTGGCAGTCTCTCCGGATGACGAATCCAATTATTTGGTTTACGCCTCCCTTCCAGAAGGTACGCAAACCTCTTTTAATACCAGGATCCCCTTTACGCAAGAGCTTCTGGGAAACGCCGAGATCATTACCCGGGACCTGAGTGTAGCAGAAAGGCTTTTCTTTAAATTTAAATCAATTATGGCCAACTAAACCGGAATACGGACAATGATAAACAAAATGGGTAAAATCAAGGTATATGCAATTAACCTAGTAAAACGGACAGACCGTAAGGCAAGTATTATATCGGAATTCGCTGATA
>JBBDSB010000393.1:26572-28999 GCA_040905205.1 Cyclobacteriaceae bacterium | reverse complement strand
ATACCAACACTGAACAAGCATACTGGATGACTTTGCAAAAGATCGTTCAACAAGCAACCGATGATGGAGATGATGTTATCATCGTCTGTGATGAGGACCATCTGTTTACTAAGTCGTATTCAAGGGAATGCCTGATAAGACATATTGTCCAAGGACATCAGTTAGATACGAGAATACTCTGTGGGGGGATTGACGATTTCGATACCGCAATTCCCCTAACTCAGGATAAGTTTTGGGTAAGAGCATTCAAGTCTTGTTCCTTTATTGTATTATACCAATCTGTTTTTGATAGAATATTAAAAGAACCACTTTCTAATGATTCGACTATAGAAAGCTTATATAGGGAAATAACAAGTAACAAATTGGTCATGTTTCCATTTATTACAAAGAGAGAAGTGTCCATTAAGTTTAACTCCAAAAGGTTATATCCATCACATGAAGAAATCTCTTTTCGATTAGCTAAAATATCCCAAATCGCTGAATCGTCAGACTAAGCGTTTGGAACGGGAAATGTTTCAACAATCAAATTAAATATGTTCAAGTATGTAGTATCACTTGCAGGGGCAAAAGGCAATGCTATTAAGCTAAGTAAATAAGGCCCATAGGGCCAAAAATAAGCCGGTTTTCCTTATGAAAACCGACCTACTTTAAGTAACTTAAATCGTCAAATACATATAGCTTTGAAGGAACAAAATACCACCCAAACCCGACGGATATATTTTGCAAATGTCCGAAAAAAAATCTTTTAAAAAATTCAATCTCCTGAAAATCATTCCTTTTACTGCTCGTATTCCGTCCATTTTTCCAGAGTTTCACCGTCTAATTTTCAGACTGTGGCACTTTCTGTTTTTAAGATGTTTAAAAAATCGGTAGATTTTATTTCCTCAAAGGCTATTTCCAAGCTCGGTAAACAGGCTGTTACAGGCAGTGCCTTTTCCCAGGCGAGGTAAAATATTGACTGGCAGTTCTTTTCCGATCTTTGCGGTATCACTTCCCAAGCATACGACTGCTTTTTTACCACCAGATGAAAGGGATACTGTATCCTTGCCGGTGACGGTAGTACGTTAAACCTGCCCGCTTCCAAACAGATCCTGGGATATTTCGGAGTGGATGCCAATAGTACAAAAGCCTCCCTATCCTAAAATTTTTCTTTATTTAAAATTTATTAAAAAAAATAATATGAAGAATGTAAGAAATATTAGAAATAATGAATTTAATATACAAGGAAAGTTTATTGGATCTAATTTAAATATTGGTAAAAATATTAAAATAGGGTTTCCAAAAGGATTATTAATTGGAAATAATGTGCAGTTAGGTTCAAGTTTAACTTTTCTATCTGAAGGATGAATAATCATTAAAAATAACTGTAAAATTGGGGATAATGTGAAAATTCATTCATATTTTATTAACTACTTTAATGAGAATGGTAAGTTGATTGAAAATAGTGCCGTTTTAAATCCACTTAATGTGGTGATTGAAGAAGATGTTTGGATTGGAAACAATGTAATAATTTTTCCTGGGACAACTATTGGCAAAAGTGCAATAATTGGTAATAATAATACGATTAAAAATAGTGTTAAATCTGGGAAAGTTGTTTTCCCAAAATTTATACTTTTTAATAAATATTTATTAAATTTATTTTCAGTTAGATTTATTTTTTATTTTTTAAATCATAAAATTAAATTTAAAAATGCAATAGGTTATAATGATTTTTTCAATAGAGAAATTTCATTTGTTTTGTCAACTGGTAGATGTGGATCTCATTCAATATCGAAAATTTTAAATCAACATCCTCAAATTATTTCCCTTCATGAACCGTTATATCAACAATTAAGTGTGATTTCAATAAATTATTTGTCTGGTTTAATGAATAGGGATGAAGTGAAATGTGAACTCATAAAATTGTATTTAAATTTACCATATATTTATAAGAATACATTATATGTGGAATCTGATCAGAAAATTGCCCCTCTGGCAGAAATATTATTGGAAATTTTCCCAAATTCGAAATTTATTTGGCTAATTAGAAACCCTAAAACTTTCTTAGAATCTGCAAGGGTCAGAGGCTGGTATTTGAATGATGAACCAATTTTTTCAAAAGACTCAGTATTAATAGTACCAAAATTTTATTCTCAAGGTTGTAGGTTATCAGCAGTGAATATTAATAGGATGGAAAAATCTGAATGGAGTAATTTAAGCCAAGATGATAAAATATTGTGGTATTGGAATTATTGGAATTATTTAATTAAATGTTTTATAAATAATATTAATATTGAAAAGATATTTTTTTTAAAATTAGAAGAGATTTCAAAAGAAAGTAAAAACATTTTACATTTTTTTAAAATTAATTTAAATTTTGATTTATCAATTGAAATGACAAACCAAATGCAAGGTCATCATGTAGGCTTAAATAGCGAAAAAAAATTT
>JBBDSB010000393.1:0-26472 GCA_040905205.1 Cyclobacteriaceae bacterium | reverse complement strand
TATAAAAGTTATTTAATTTGGGATATTATTATTACATCAATCATAGGAGTATCACTTTTAACTTTATATTTTGTTATAAAACCTTCACCTTGATGCAAATTTAATTACAGTGATTTAATTACTGAAATTTTGGAGTAAAAAATTATATGGAAAAGAAATGAATCGGCAGAAATAAAACCCGATTTGAGGGACATTTATAGATTAGTTATATCACACTTTCAGGGATTGAATTTGTAATAGTGAATACGATTTACCGTTGCTCATCTGGGCAAGATCAACCAAGAAGACCTCTTCCTGTTGGACATGTATTTAACTTCTAATGGGTGATAAATGAGGGACAGTAAAATGGTCCAACAGAGGTTAAGCGCTCCTGTATGATGTACAAAGGTTGCAAAAATCACAAGTAGGAGTTTTCGGCTTTGCCACTTCCGCTGAAAGAGAAGGAGGTTACTAGTTCCTGAAACGCAAATAAACAAGCTTCCTAGCATTTGCAGAGTGAATAGCGAAATTACAGCGTCGTTAATATTAAAAAATGCTATGATTTTAAAAAATCTTATTTATTTTTACTTTATCCATTCTGGAATTTATCCAAAACTGGATAGGTTTTTAGGTTTTCACTTTGAAAAAAAAGGTTTTAAAAATAAAAATGGATATAGACTGAAAATAAAAAAACCTATTACTTTTAATGAAAAAGTGGTCTTCAAAAAACTTTTTGACAGAAACCCATTATTGTATCAAACTGCTGATAAGCAAAATATTAAAATATTATTAAAGGAAAAATTTGGTAACAAATTTGCGGAAAATCATCTAATTCCCACCCTTTTTTCTGGTAATGATCTTGAAAAAATACCATTTCATTCTTTACCTCCAGAATTTATTATTAAGGGATGTCACCTCTCCGGCTATAATTTAATTGTCACCAAAAACAGTAACCTTTCAAATGAAAAAAATTTAAATCATTGTCAATTTCTGCTTCTATTAGATATATCAAAATATACTCATGAATGGTTATACGGAATGATTCCTAAAAATATAATCATTGAGCCATTAATTAGGGATGAAACGGGAAAAATTCCCCAAGATTATAAGTTTTTTTGTTTTGGTGGCAAAGTGAAAATGTTTAATGTAGATTTTGGACGATTTAATTTTATGAAAAGGTCCTTATTTGATCGAAATGGTAATTTTATTGAAGGCAAAATAAAGTGTCCAGAAGGAGAAAAGAGTCATGGAATTAAAAATCTTAATGAAATTATCGCATTTGTGGAATCATTATGTTTAGGATTGGATTTTGTCCGGGTTGATATCTATATCGTAAAAAACATACCGATTTTTGGTGAATTAACGCACTACCCAGGGGGGGGATGGTCCAAAATAACCCCCTTTGAATTAGACACTAAATTGGGGAAATTCTGGGATTTGAATTACGTGAAGAAGAGCCTGTATTGACCGATTAGATATGAAAAGTTTGAAGAGGAATTTTGGAAAGCCTATGCATTTCACATAGTCGAAGCATTGAGGGTCCAATTCCTAGAAAGCTGCTGATTTTATTCAAAGGGGATCTTTGTAAACTTAACGCAAAGTATGGCGGCAAAGCCCTTCTACCCGCAAATTTTTATTTATTAAGAACCTATTTCAAAACAATATAAAATAAAGATTGTAAGGAATATAAAGACCAATGTATATCTTAAAAAAGTAAAGTTTATTGGTTCAAATTTAAAAGTAGGTAAAAATATTAAAATAGGGTTTCTAAAAGGTTTATTGATTGGAAATAATGTGCTATTAGGTTCAAATTAATTTTTCTATCTGAAGGGGGAATAATCATTAAAAATATCTACTGTCGTCCGACTAATTTATAAAAATTAATTTAAAGTCCTCTAATTGAATTTTAGAGGGCTTTTTTTATGCTGCAATTCTACCTTTCTCATCCGCATAACGATTACTACTGGTGCATTGAAGATGACGTGGCTTACTCGGGAGATTGGGGAGCCTTTTTTGAGGCTTTTTCCGGACACTGATTTTATCAGCTGTCATATCCGCCACTATAATGATGAACCGCAGCCGAGACTTTTGGTTTTAAGATGCGGAATGGATGTTATTTGAACCGCCAGAAGTCCTTGATCTTCTGGCAGGTTCTGATGTTTGCCTCAAAATCACAGTCACGTTTTGAAATGTTTTTTAAAAGCTGAAATTCAGTTGCAGAAAACAAACCTTTTGTTTCCCGAAAAAAGATGAATAGATCCAGGAGACATTATTTTTCTTGGAAAGCCGCCGAGTTTGGATTGTACAGCAATTGTTGATTTTCGAAATCATATAGGGTCAGCGATCTCAATTCATAGTATGCTGTCCAATAATCCCTAAGCGACTCTATGTACCTTCTTCGGTTTTCATCTTTTTCCCTTTGGGCTATTCCCAGATCTGTGATGGATACATTGCCGCTTTGATACCTTCGGAAGGAAATCTCATAACGCTTATCAGCCACTTCATCAGAAGTTTTTGTAATTTCCAACCTGTCTTTCAGCATAATAAAATTTCTAACCCTGGTGAAAATTTCCTGTTCAAAATTGATGATTTCCTGATCAATTTCATATTCGGTCAATCGCTGATTAGCCCTGGCCATGCTCATCCTTGCTTTATTCCTTCCCCAATCCAAAATTGGAACCCCTATGCTTAAATTGACAAGTGCCTGTGTATTGGGATTGTTATAAATATCACCCCATATCAAGGCCGCCTTGTTATATCCATAACTGGCATTCAGATTCATCTGAAAGCGTTGCCCTCTGGCTTGTGCCACATCGGCCTGGGCTTCCAATCGTTGGCGCTCAAACCCAACAGCATCAGACCGGTTTTCGAAAGCATATTCAATGGCCTGTTCTACATTCACCTCAAATTCGGGAATATCATCAGGAAGGGCAAG
The DNA here is from genome assembly GCA_040905205.1 of Cyclobacteriaceae bacterium. Taxonomy (GTDB): domain Bacteria; phylum Bacteroidota; class Bacteroidia; order Cytophagales; family Cyclobacteriaceae; genus Cyclobacterium. The sequence goes on along the minus strand of JBBDSB010000393.1, from coordinate 23,558 downwards.
GTTCAGGTTAACCGTTTCATTCAAGCCAATATAAGATTTGAGCCGCAAAGAACTTGCTTCCATGTCCAGCCTGGCCTGAGCCACTCCTTGTTGGGCTTCCAAAACCTGCAACTCTACCTGCAAAAGCTTGTCCTCATAGGTGGTCCCTATGTTGTACCTTCCCCGCTCAATTTTTAATATGGCCTCGGAATTTTGAAGGTTTTTTGTAGCAATGTCCAAATTTACTTGGGCAACCAGGAAATCAAAGAACATTTCTGATACATAACGGCTGATGTCCTCCATTTCTTCCACAAATTCCCGCTTACTTTCTTCGTACCGAATAGGTTCGATTTTCCGATCCCATTTATAGGGGTTATAGTCAAATATCGGTTGGGACAACCTGATATTGACAGGTATTCCACTCCACCTGGTCTGCGGACTGCTTCCTGTTGCCAGAAAATTATCAAAACGATTGGTTGAACTGTTGACTGAAATAACACCCCCGGTCGCCCCAATTACCTGTCTTAGCCCCAATTCCAAATCCACCAAATTTTGTCTTACTTCACGGAACTCAATGGTTCCATCAGGCTGTGTAACATTGTTAAAAGCTTGGGAATATTGCGGTAAAGTCCCTTCCAAACGAAGTTGGGGATTAAAATTCGATCTATATAGCTGGTATCCCCAATAGCGGTTTTCCCTTCTTGTATCTGCCCTGAGCGCAGCGGGGGATTGGGCTTTGGCCCTGTCCACAATATCCTCCAAAGAATAGCTTACGGTCTCTTGACCATGCACAGAAAAACAGGCCAGGAAAAAAATCAAGGCCAGAAAAGGTAAAGGTTTTTTATTCATAGCGTAAAGATGTTATCGGGTCTTGACTGGCAGCACGTTTAGCCGGTGTAATTCCGAAAACCAAACCAACAGTGGCCGCCACCCCAAATGAAAGCAGGATAGAACTTAAGGTAATTACGGTTGGGAAATCGGCAAATGTAGATACCAAATGCGCCAGTATGATACCTAAAATCACTCCAATTATCCCACCGGAAACACTGATCATAACCGACTCAAATAGGAACTGATTGACAATATCGGTTTTTTTTGCCCCTAACGAAAGTCTTAGGCCAATTTCTTTTATTCTTTCCATGACAGAGGCCAACATGATGTTCATGATACCAATGCCGCCGACCAATAATGAAATGCCTGCTATGGCACCCAATACAATATTAAATATATTTTGGGTCCGCTGTTGCTGTTTCAATAAAAGTTCGGGAATGGTGATTTCAAAATCCACGACATTGAAGTGGCGTCTTTCCAACATTTTTGACAAAACCTCGGCAGTGGGTGTCAGGGCCTCACTCTCATTCACCTGTACCACAATTTTGTCCAATTGGTGATAATTGGCATTATTACCTCCTCCATTATCCTCGTTAAGCCTTGATTCAGTCACCAAATCACGGTTTCTATAGCGGATAAGCATGGTTTGAATGGGCACATAAACATCCATATTAAAGTCCCTGATCCCTAATTTGGAAATGCTAGATTCAGAAACGATCCTTTCTTCCAATATCCCTATCACTTCCAGCCATTGATTACCACTTTTTATTTTTTTCCCTATGGGATTTTCATTGGGAAAAAACCTGGATTGAACATTTCGACCAATGATACAAACCGCATCACCCTTCTCCATATTTATTTCAGTAAACATTTTCCCATTCTTCAAATTAAAATCCAATACCTCAAAATAAGAGGGGGTAATCCCCACCAGTTTTGCCGACCTCCGTATACCGCTTTTAACAATATAGGTATCCATCACGATTTCTGGACTGATCCTATTGATGCCCGGAATGATATTTTGGATGGCCTTCACATCCTCCATTTTTAACCCGGGGGAAAATTTGCTTTTCTCCCTTCCCACACTGGTTGACTCATCCACCTCTTCCTCCAACTGCTCCACCACGGGTTCGATGACAATATTATTAACACCTACTAGTTTTATTTGCTCCATGATTTCCTGTTGGGCACCCGTTCCAATGGCTAACATGGCGATCACTGCGGCAACACCAAATATAATCCCCAGGGCAGTCAGCAAAGACCGGACCCTATTGGCCACAACTGCCTCAAACGCAATATAAAAGTTGGCTAAAAGCCTTTCATTAAACATATTTCAATTTTTGGAAAAAGGAATAAAAATAAAAAATTTAATCGGAACTACGATTGCTGTTACCAAAGCTTTGACTTAAGGAAGAGGCTTCCGCAACCGGTTCTACCTCCTGGTCAAGATTCCTTTTCCCATCTAATTCATCCAAAAGACTAACGGCCAGATTTTCTCCCCAATTAGGCGTATTCAGATATACGTAATCTCCCTCATCAAGGCCTTTTTCTACCACAACATCGTTGGAATTGGTCATTCCCATCTTGACTTCCTGCTTGATTCCACTTTGGAGATATACATAGTTTATACTATCATTTTCCACATTCACCGCTTCAAGCGGCACATATATTACATCCTCCAATTGGTCGGCAATGATTGCATTGCTAGAGGTCATAGAAGGCCTTAACAAGGGATCACTTTCCTTTATTTCTACCAATACCTCAAATACTTTGGCATCAGAGTTTGGCCTTTGTTGTCCTACATTGGCTACTTTGGTTACCGTACCTGTGTATTTTTTATCGGGGAAAGCGTCCATACCCAATTCTACTCTTTGACCCACTTTTACCCTTCTGATATCCACTTCGTTTATATAAGTAATGCTTTGCATGGTGGTAAGGTCGGGCAGGGTAGCCACCACCGGATTCCATGAACTTATTTGAGATCCTTCCTTTACTTTACTCCCCCGGTAATCCACATAAATCACCATGCCATCCTGGGGGGCAGTTACGACAAATTTGTCCAGAACATTCACCATTTGCTCCACCTCTAATTCATCTTCTCTTAATTCAGCGGAAATTTCAGCCATTCTGGCCCTTTCTTGTAAGGTTTTGATCCTGTAGCGTTCCCTGGCCTGGTCCAATTCCCGTTTGGCCTTCTCAACGTTGTATTCATTTTGTTTAATGATTGCCGGAGGTTCGAATTGGGATTGCTCCAAAATCAACTCCTGCTCCTGAACAATATACTCCTGGTTCAAAATATTGTCTCTCTCTATCCTGAGGTTTAATGAGGTATCCAACCGTATCTGCTCATATTGTGCCCTGGTTTGCTCCAAATCAAGTTTTCTGTCTTCAAGTCTTCCAAAAAGCTCTGTTTTGTCAATGGAACAAATGAAATCACCCTTTTCAACTACAGTTCCTTCATCGACCATTTTATCAATGGTGAAATTACCAATTCTAAACCGTCTCGCCTCGGCTGGTCCAAATATCTGTACAGACCTCAGTGCTTCAAGTTCACCGGAAGTGGTTATTTCCACTTTAAACTCGCCTTTCCTTACAGAGGCCAGGATATCATTACTTGATCCGGGTCCTCCTGAAGAAAAGAAGAAGTACAAAGCGGCTATCACCACTATACTTCCAATGGCTACGTATATTAAATTCTTTTTCATTGTATTTTAATTTTCACCTACAAAGTTAAGCATTTAAAAAAACACCCCACTTCCAGTGGGCATTTTATTTGGCCATTGACATAATAATTAAAAATAGGCGCATAGAAAGCCGTCAGAATCCGATAATATATGGAGCATTTGTTATCTTGCAATTTAAATTTGGAACCAATTTCAACCCGATAAAATGGGGCTGTTCCCCGGATTCCATTAACCTAATTTATGAAGGCACTGATAAGTTGGACCATACGATATGTTCCAAGAAAATATTTACAACTATTCAGCCATTTTTTATTAAGATTGGCCGCATGGTTTTATACTGGGAATCAGGTTAATTGTAATATCTGTCAAAGCCACTTTCGAAAATTTTTACCCTATGGAAGGAAAGTGAGAGATAATGCATTATGTCCCAATTGTCTAGCCTTGGAAAGACACCGTTTAATGTGGGCCTTTCTCAAAAATGAAACTTCCTTTTTCACCCAAGCACTTAAAGTTTTACATGTGGCCCCAGAGCTTTGTTTTTTGGACAGGTTCTCCAAATTAGATAACATCGAATACACTACCGGGGATATTGAATCTCCGCTTGCCCAAATAAAAATGGATATCCACGATATCCCTTTTCCGGAAAACACTTTTGACGTGGTTTTTTGTAACCATGTCTTGGAGCATGTAGATGATGATGTTAAGGCCTGTAAGGAAATCAACCGGGTACTAAAACCAGGAGGCTGGGGAATCGTCCAATCACCGGTATATGATATAGAAAACACCTTTGAAGATAAAAACGTAGAAAATCCCTCAGAAAGAGAAAAGATCTTTGGGCAAAGGGACCATGTAAGAAAATACGGAAGAGATTATGCGAAAAGGCTGAGTGAATCCGGTTTAATAGTCACGGAAAACCATTTTGTGAAAACCCTTCCTGCCGAAATCATCCAAAAACATGCCCTGCCTGAAACGGAAACCATCTACTATTGTAGTAAAGGGAAACCATGAAGGATTATAAAAATATCCTCTAATCAATGGCCAAGCTTCTCCATAAGCACTTTAATGATTCTTTCGGCAGTATTGCCATCCCATAAATGAGGGATTTTTCCAGTTTTCCAGTTTCCTGAAAAAAGCTTCTCCATAGCAGGTGGAATCGCATCAGGATCTGTACCAATCAATTCATTGGTCCCCTCCGAAATGGTTTCGGGTCTTTCGGTATTGTCTCGTAGGGTCATGCAGGGAATACCCATTACGGTCGTTTCTTCCGTGATACCTCCGGAGTCAGTCACAACTGCTTTTGCCCTTTCCACCAAATAATTGAATTCCAGATATCCCAGCGGCTCAATCATGTGAAGGCGGGGATGGGAAATCCCTATACTTTCCATCATTTTCTTTGTACGGGGGTGTACCGGGAAAACCAAGGGCAGTCCTTGCGAATGGTCGATGATTTTTTGAATCAACTTTTTTAATTTATCTTCCTGATCCACATTGGCAGGGCGGTGAAGGGTCATCACCAGAAACTTCCCAGGTTCTAAACCAATGTCGCTCCAGGCTTTAGATTGCAGAAATCTGGGCCTGTGTTTTATCAAGGTATCGATCATGGTATTGCCAACATAGAAGATCCTGTCCTTTCCAATACCCAAATTTTTTAAATTTTCATTCGCTGTCTCAGAAGTAGTAAAGAAATAGTTGGTTATACTGTCGGTAACCATTCTGTTGATTTCTTCAGGCATGGTCCAATCACCAGAACGAATACCGGCTTCCACATGAGCTACCTTGACCTGAGATTTCTGAGCTACGATGGCACAGGCCATCGTAGAAGTGACATCTCCCACTACCAGACAAAGGTCGGGCTTTCCATTTTCGGCCAATAATTTTTCATAAGCCACCATAATACCTGCCGTTTGTTCTGCCTGGGTGCCACCCCCAGCTCCCAAATTAAAATCAGGCTCAGGAATACCCAACTGCTCAAAAAAACTTCCTGACATGTTCTTATCATAATGCTGACCAGTATGTATCAATCGGAATCCCAATTCTTTCCCCTTTTCTGAGGCCCTTTTAATGGCATCAATAAGGGGCGATATTTTCATGAAATTAGGCCTGGCCCCAGCTATTAAATCGATTTTTATCATAAATTAAAAAACTTTTTAAATGAATTAACTTCAAAGTAAGCAGATTAAAAATTTAAACCATAACAATTTTAACTTATATATTACTTCAGTTTCGCAGATTGAATTAAACAAGCAGGGAGCATTAAATGCCCCGCAGCTTCTTTAAAATTTTCGTTCAATAGTTCTTATCCATAAATTGACGGACCACAGAGAGGTCAAAAATTACTAACCATGCGTTTCACCACTTGGCTAATAAGGAAATAAGATATCGTTTTGGCAGTTCCGATAACATCGGAATGCTTTTCAGGATAATTTTACAAAACGGGTACTGCGATATAGGAGTTTATTAATATTTCGGTGCCTGAAAGGTCGGTTCCTTCCTCTGCATCCGTCCCTGTTCCAGTGCATAAGCGATCTCCAACAACTTAGGTTCTGACCATGCTGTTCCAAAGATAGATATACCTACGGGAAGTCCATCAATCATGCCCATAGGGAGAGTGATATTGGGATAACCTGCCTGTGCTGCAGGAGAAGAACTTCCCAAATGGGAACCATCCCCATTCACCCAATCCGTTTTCCATGCCGGACTGCCGGTAGGAGCGACGATGGCATCCAATTGATTTTCCTGCAATACCCTATCTACACCCTCTTCCCTACTCTGCCTCAACATATTGCTGAGAGCGTTTTGGTATTCTTCTGAATCAAGGCCCATTTTATCCAACGCCATTTCCAGGTAATGTTGGTTATGGTACCTCAGTTCAATACTGTCTTTGCGATTAAAGGCAATCAACTCTTCCAAATTTTTTATGGGAGAGTCTGGGCCCAATGATGCAAAATAATTATTCAAGCCTTCCTTGTATTCATACAACATCACCTGAAAGGAAAATCCACCTGTACTTGGATCCATAATTTGTTCCACGGGAACAATAACTGCTCCTTCCTCTTCCATCCATTGAATGGTTTTTTCCATCAAGGCATCTACTTTAAAATGCCTTCCTGAAGGGGCTTTATACCAACCTATCCTTTTTCCTTTGAGTCCGTCTTTATTTAAAAATTGCGTATAATCCTGGTGGTATTTTCCGGCACTTTCCAGGGTTTTCGCATCCGCAAAATCTACCCCTACCAATGTTCCCAGGCAGATTGCCGCATCCCGTACCGTTCTGGCCATTGGGCCGGGAGTGTCCTGGGTGAATGAAATCGGGATGACACCAGAACGACTGACCAATCCAACGGTGGGCTTAATCCCAACAATTCCATTGGCATGGGAGGGACAAACAATGGAACCATTGGTTTCGGTTCCGATCCCCAGTACGCTCAAATTAGCCGAAACAGCCACCGCTGAGCCAGAGCTGGACCCGCATGGGTTCCTGTCCAGGATATATGGGTTTTTAGTTTGCCCTCCCAATCCACTCCATCCACTACTGGAAAGGTTACCTCTGAAATTGGCCCATTCGCTAAGGTTGGCCTTTCCCAGGATCACTGCCCCAGAAGCGATTAATTTCCGGGCCACGTCACTGTCCTTTAAGGGCAGGGAGTTTTCCAAAGCCCTTGATCCGGCCGTTGTATACATGTCCCGGGTATCGAGATTGTCTTTTAAGACAACCGGGATGCCGTGTAAAGGACCTTTAGGCTTCCCAATCTTCAACAAGCTGTCCAACTCTTTGGCTATTTCTATAGCTTTTGGATTGAGTTGAAGCATGGAATTTAGCTGCGGACCGTTTTGGTCAATGGCCTCGATCCGCTTAATGTAGGCCTCAACTACCTCCTCCACGGTCCAGGATCCACTATTATAGGCCTGGTGAAAACTGGAAATTTCCCACTCTGAAAAAGGGAAATCGGTCCCCTGCTTTTCTTGTATAGGGGGTTGGCATGCCAGGGGAAAAGCAAATAAAAGACTTAACCAAAAGGGATTTAATTGGAGGGACTGATTAATTTTCATAATTTTAATTTAAGGCAGATAGATGGGCTAAGAATGAAGGCTTTATGAACCCCTTTCATTCCTAATGCACTTATGACAGCAATCTTTATCTGCATTAAGGCACCATCTGAAAAGGTAGTTGGCCTCTTCACTTTTAGAACCATTCAAATATTTGAAAATACTAGTGTCATGTCTCATCAATTTTGACGCTTAACAAACATCTCTAGATCTACTAAAAGATCAGTCCCGTGGGCTGTCTTCCCCATAAGGGAACTGAGGGGCGAGCGTGGGCAATTTCCATTTAACGTTTGACACTAATGTCATTTCTTGAAAAAACGCAAAAGGACCTTCTCCATACTTCCCGGCTCTAACTTATGTTTTTCATTCCAAAATGACGGCAAGAAAGTAGTTTATACCTAAAATCCACCGTACATTCCTATAATCAGTTGATCCTTATGGAGAAAAATCTTCCAGGTATCACCCGATTGATTTTAACAACAAACTGATTATCAACAAAACCTGTAAAGTTTGCGGATTTTCAGTTATGTGAAAATGAGTAACTTTATTGAATCAAAAATTACGAATAAAAATGAAAAAAAATGTATTGTTGGCCTTCTTTCTTTTGACTTTGTCTTCAGTGAGCTTATTTTCCCAGGAAGACCCCTTCCTTCATGATTTTCTGGAACGTTGGGAAAATTCAAAACTTTATTTATTGGACATGGCGGAAGCCATGCCGGAAATGTATTTTCATACCAAACCCAATACAGAAGTAATGTCCTTTGCAGAACAACTCATGCACATTTCGGTGGTTTTGGATTGGCATGCCTTCAGCAAGTTTGACGGTAGAGAAGAAGGCATTCGCTGGGATGAATTCAATGTGGGTGACCAATCCAAGGAAGAATTGATCGGGAAAACCGCCCGGGAATTTGACCGTGCTGCTGATTTAATCCGGAATTTTGACCCGAAAAGGTTGGATGAAAAAGGGTCCTATGCAAAATTTTCAAGAACCAGAAGACAATTTTTATTATTATTGGCCGATCATGTCAGTCATCACAGAGGTCAGATGGTGGTTTACCTGAGGTTAAAAGGAGTAAAACCTCCAAATTATATCAATTATCAATAATCAATATAGATTTCTTTTCTACTTTATCTACCCCCAAGGCTTCGCTTTTATAATTGATCCTAATGGGATAGGTTCCTGGAATAATTTTTCTTCCATTAAGCAGTCCGTCCCATTGACAAACAGGGAAGGTGGCGTCAGGATTATTACTTTGGCAATGGAAGATCATTTCTCCGTTCCTGTTAAAAATATAAATTTCTATCCATTCAATTTCCGGGTCCGCATAGACTTTAAAATTCCTTTGGGGATCTCCCAAAACCAAGGCATTGGGATAACGGAGGAGTAAGGCACATTCTTCAATGACTTCAAATTCATTGGTTTGTTCACATCCGTTTGTGTCCATAACAATTAATTCATAATTACCTGGCTGATCGGGTATAAAACGATTTTCTTCACTTATCAATTCTCCATTGAAATACCAGGAATAGGCAAGAAAACCATCCCCAGGTTGAATATTAGGTCTGATATTTTCCGCACTGCAAAGTTCGTAGGTATCCGAAATATTGACAGGAGTATTTTCAAATTTTTTCACCTCATAGGTGGCACTTGCCAGTCTGCAATTGATATCATTTCTGGCCACCACTTCATATATTCCTTCTTCCATAACTTCTATGGTGGATAGATTGTCCCATTCCAAAAGCCAGATTTTTTCACCCTGATCCCCTTCTTTGTACCACTCAATATTTTGGATGAGGTCACTGTCTGAAACCATGGTCAGTTCTGTTATGGGGGAATTTCCACAAAATGGGGAGCCTTCCAAACTGATTTCAGCTGTATTTTCCGGTATCACCACATCAAATGAAATGGGCGAAACGGGACAGTTGCCGCTTGCCCTGGGTTGGACTTCCAATAGAAAAGTCCCTGTGTTGGGAGGAAAAAACTCTACTTCCCTACCCACGATTTCCCTATTTTCCCTCATCCACCTGATCGTTACCGAATTGGGATTTCTGTCCATTAACTCCACACTGAATATTTGGTTGCCAAAACAATCAATGATTCTTTTGGAAAAATCATATTCCAAAGGTTCATTAACTGTCACCTGGAAGGCCTTTGTACGAGGACATAATGGTGAATTTGGATCTGAGGGTACACCGACCATCCGGTATTCACCCGATTGGTTAAGGGTAAATGTACCCCCCGGACCAGGATTTAATTCGCTTCCATCAGGATCTGTTACCCTGTATTCCAGATCCTGATCACTTTCAGGTGTCAATTCGAAGGTTTGACAAACCGTTAAATTGGCGGGGATGGAGAAATTCACCTGACCGGAACCTTCCACCTGATAGTTTTGGGAGCTGGTACTGCTGCAATTGCTATCATCATTGACTTCAATCTGATAAGTACCTTTCGGTACAGATAGGGTGATGTCTGTTTCATTCTGGAAGTTGGCCTGATAAACCTGTCCCTCTCCGCTGATGACCCTGTATCCTCCACTGGTGGAAACGCCCTTGAAATCCAGGATTAAAGAACCCCATACTGCCCCTGAGGATGAACAGCTTTGTGGGACAGCACTCACGTCGAAATCGATGCCTTCATCCGGATTTCCATTTAGAATATTGATGGTTTTGGTAACAGAACAAGTACCTACCGAAGCCGTAACCGCATAAACTTTGGGAGCCAGGTTATTGATAGTTCTCACGGTATTGGCCGTAATATTATTGATGGCTCCTGAACCAATTTCCGAAACGGTGACCGTTTCCAAATCTGAATTGGCCCTGATTTCAAAAATACCATCTGCAACTGAGCAGCTGGTGGCATCTTCCAATTTTACCAAAGAAAAATCCGGGGCCGTGCGAACTTGCAAACCGAAGGATTTTTCCACGGAACATCCGGGACGCTCAGGATCCTCCGCATTAAAAAATACGGTATAATTTCCTAACTCTCCCAATTCATCGGTGTTCAAATTCAGCTCAAAGGATTTACCCAATGACGTCCGACTTACCTGCCCATCCCCTTGATAGGACCATTCTGCGGATATTGGGCTGTCGGGAACATAATTGATCACATCTCCCAAACAGGCAATATTTCCTGAGGCATTTACCTCTACCTGAATGGACGGACCAACATAGGTGGCGGCCACTGCTTCACAGGCGACAGAGCTTACCTTTGCATAATACCTGCCAGGTTCTGTAGCGATGAAAGTATTTCCAGTCCCCAATACCATATTTCCTGGATTTAACCACTCGATAGTATACTGATTCAGGTTAGGGTCTTCGGAATTCAACGCCTGTAAAGTGACTGGTTCACTACCACAAAAGATCACATCGGGAGGCAACACGAATGAAGGCCCTCTTTCAACAACCACCGTTTTGGATTGGCTGTAATAATTTTGATCTGCCCCACGGATCACTCTGAGGGAAACCGTAAAAGTTCCCGTGGAAGTAAAGGGAAAGGTAATGGAGGCTACATCCTCACCTCCGGACTGGTAATAAATTTCAAAACCTGTACCATCCGTGATACTCCAGATATAACGGTCTGTATCAGGGTCACCCCCTGCTGTAAAATCAGCATACACAAAAGCACCGTTCAAACAGGCACCATCCGGTCCCTCCAGAGAAGGTTCCTGAAACAGGGGCGTAACCGCACCAGCATGCATCCAACTAATAAATAAGATAACCATGATCCGAAAATCAATTGGATTTAAATGGGATTCCGTTGCCATGGCAGGGGTTATGTCGGTGAATCAAGGATACATCTATTTTAATAAATATGGAAAAGTTCTCAGCATATTTTCAATACTTTTAACTTCATCGATTCATTTTTACTGAGCTTTTGATAAGGATTTTTCCCTTCTTCTCCAATCAACCAGATCCCCATTTTTATAGGAATATTACCTGTTTTCATGGTTAAGCCACGGGTTTTTCCGGCATTTATGTGAATTAATATCGGGGTTTTAGCGGATAAAAACCCATTCATTCGTATTACTTAAATTATCCGCATATTCATATCCTGCTTCCTGAAAATTCTTTAGGGCTTCCGGATCCTGTATGCCATTTTTTATAATATAATTTGTCATTAAACCACGGGCCTGTTTTGCGAAAATACCTATTACGCTGTATTTACTGTTTTTATATTCCTTGAAAACCGGACTGATTATTTCTGATTTTAGGTCCTTTTTTTTCACTGCCTTAAAATATTCTTTTGAAGCCAGATTGACAATTGGCCCTCCTTCAGCAGCCTGGTTGATGGCCTTGGTTATTTTTGAACCCCAAAATTCATAAAGGTTTTTGCCTTTTTTGTTTTTCAATGCGATGCCCATTTCCAACCGGTAAGGTTGTATGAGGTCCAAAGGTTTTAACAAACCGTACAAACCAGATAAAATCCTAAGATGCTTTTGGGCAAATTCAAATTCGCTCCTTGAAAACGCTTCCACATCAATTTTGGTATATACATCTCCTTTAAAGGCCAAAAGGGCTTGTTTGCCATTCTCCCTATTGAATTCATCTTCAAATTGCCCGTACCTTTCTTCATTTAATGTAGCGATATTATCGCTTACATTCATCAATTTCTTAATCGCTGTTTTTGACTTTTTTTTCATGATGCCCACCAGCTCCCAGGTTTCTTTCTGGAATTCCGGCTGGGTAAAAAGAGAAATATCTGTGGTATTGTAATCAAGGGTTTTAGCGGGTGATATCAGTACAATCATATTTAGTCGATTACTACAATAGCTTTTTTTAATGTTTTCGAAATTAATTGTCTTTCATTGGTAAACTTTACTACAACAGGATATGTTCCTATCGGAACTTTTTTGCCATTTACAATCCCATCCCAACTGCAGACGGAAATGTTTTCGGCCACATTATTCTCCTCACAGAAGTAAATTAATTCCCCCCATCGATTATATATATACACACCAAGTGTGTCTATTTGACCTTTGGTATAGATAATAAAATTTCGTTGGGGATCTCCAGGAACTAAGGCATCCGGAAATACCACATCCACCTCGCATTCCTCTTCTACCCTGAAAAAGACGGAAAACAGGCATCCGGCTTCATCCTCCACTTTTAATTCATAATCACCTTCTGTTTCCGGGGTAAAGGCCCTGTCACCGCTGACCAATTCATCATTTAAATACCATTCAATTATTTCCCATTCTCCGGCATCCAGCGTGGTTAGAATATTCTCAGGTACGCAGATGGAATACCTATCCTGTAATTGTGGTGGCATATTTTCAGACTCAATGATATCTATGGATTCTGAGCCAATTATACAATCTTCTTCATTGTAAAGAACAATCTCATACCGTCCCGGCTCCGTCACTACCAAAACTGAATCCATTTCCCCTTCAATTAGGCTGCTGGACGTTTCATTTACCTGATACCACTCCAGTCTGTCCACTGAACTCAATCCTCCAGTAGCTGTAATTTCTGTGGATTCTACGCCCCCACAAAGGTTTGGGCTGCTCAACATCACCTCAATGGAATCGAAACCCATGATCTCATAGGCCATGGGATCAGGAACAGCGCAACCCCCCACATCCCTGACTTCAACCAAATAGGATCCATTAGGAAGGGGAATTTCTATAGTTGCCTGATCAGCAAAAGTGGCGGTGAGGGAGTCTCCAGATGCGAGACTAAGAATATGATAATTTCCGGAGGCCGGTCCGTTCTCGAATTCAATAATAAGTCCACCTTCCGATACGCCCTCTTCGGAACAGGATTCTGGAACCACCTCCACAGAAAACAACACATCGGCAGGAGGGCTGGCATTTTCAATAACTGCCACCTGGGAAACAGGGCACCCATTTAGGTACCCAACCAGGGAATAGGACCCCGGAGACAAACCTTCAAGTTCCAGGGTTTCCGCTTCAGATAAATTCAGGAATATTTCACCTGTTTCTTCCACAATCAGACTATCCAGTGCAGAAATTGCCCTGATTTCCAGTGACCCGTCTCCAATATCACAACTTTGCGCAGGTGCAATGCCAGTTATTTCAAATTCTCCCGGAGAACCAAGAATAAGATTTACTGAACGTTCTATGGGACAATTTTCATTCAAGGGGTCTGCGGTAAGAAAAAACAATTCATATGCTCCAGGACCAGCCAGCACTTCGGTATCCAATTCCAATTCTATTTCCAGGGTATCAGAAAGTAGCATTCTGTCCGTGCTCCCCAATTCCTGAATGGACCATTCCCCGTATACAGGAGAATTGGGTGTAAACATCACGGTTTCTCCAAAGCAAACTTCCTCATCAGATTGGTCAATTTCAAAATCAAAAGGGGGACCCACAAACACGGATTGTGAAACCGGGCAGGTTTCAAACAACTCCGGATCCTCTCCTTCTGGCAAACGGTAGGCGACGGTTACGGTATAAATACTTTCTTCGGTGACTTCCAATACATTTTCATCACCCAGAATTTCACCTGCTGCATTTTCCCATTGAAATATATACTCATTGATTCGAGGGTCTGCAGGATCCACAGCTACTAATTCTAAAGCGGCCTCTTCACAAATTGAAATTTCATCGGGCAATGTGATTTCAGGAGAATCCAATACCTCCACCTCCATTGAAAATTCTTCCTCCCAAGGTTCCCCACATCTATCGACCTGTAGATCTACGGTGAAAACCCCTACTGTATCAAATTGGTATTCCAGATCCTGAAATTCTTCACCTCCGGTAAACTGATCCACCACTTCCCCCAGATCATTGGTAATGGTCCAATTGTAAAAATCAATGTCCGGCTCCCCTCCCCCTTCAAATAATCCTGCGGCACCCCCATCGGCACTGAGGCATAGCCTTTCAGGTCCATTTAAACTTGGATCTGGAATATTCCCTCCTGAATTCACAGCAAATGAAGGCAAACCAAGGTTGGATGTGCCTGGCATGGGTTCCACGGCATCCTGGTTAAAGGTGCTTGGATTACAGGCCTGGCCAATTTGGATTTGACCGATACGATCAGAGCCCACCACCGCAGCATAAATCTGCCCGTCCGGGCCGATCTGCAAGGCCCCCAAATCCAGGGATTGCGTGCCGGAAAGACTTTCCCTGCTATCCAAAATACATTGTTCTATTTCTTCATCAGAAGTGGCCGATTCAAAACATTCCGGGCAAATATTCGTCACCGGATTATCCGGATCACTGTCATCGGTTTCCTCCACCCCCTGGATAAAAAACTCCTCTATTCCAGGTCCTCCATTCCGATAGGAGACGAAGATACGAGAATCATCAGAAGAAAACTCCAATCCATATATATCGCCATCTGAACCCAGGTCCAATTCAGCGTAACTAGTCAATTCTCCTGTATTTTGGTCAAAGTCGAATATTTCAACTTTGTTGGTGCCTCCTTCCTGATAAGTCACCGCCAGTTTGGATCCATCTCCGCTGAATTTCATGCTTCCTATTCCCTCTCCAAAATCGTGGCTACTGCCTATGGTGTTGAAAACCGGCTGTCCTATTCCATTGGAGGAAACAGGATACATTCGGAAAGTATTGTTGCCCATTTCATGAAATACCACCCAGGTGGTATCCCCTGCATTAAAAGCGGCGGATTGTTCGGTACTGGGGCTAAAAAGGAAATTATCCTTGGTGACCACATTTCCGATTCCATCCTGATTTTCTCCCTTTATATCGACTACTGAAAATTTTACTTCATTTTCCCCTCCGCTTCCCTGTTGGGTGGTAAAGAGATAATATAAGGTTTCATCGCCGGCAACGGGAATGGCGATCACACTTCCTGAAGAAAGATTGTCCCCTCCTATATTTTCGCCGTTTTGCATAAGGTTGCCGTTCAAGTCCCATACAGACTGACCATCTGTGAAAAACAATACCTGACCGGTCTGGTCTGAAATGGTGGACACTCCTGCCGGTATATTTTGGGGGTGGGGATTTTCAATTGGCCTGGGGGTAGGGGCTTCCGGATTATCCGGGTCCGGGTTAAAATCCAGGCCTGCCCCATCCCCAAAGTACCAGGTTCCATTGGTTTCCTCCTGCACATCCCAAATATTGATCCGGATGGTGGCATAAGCATAACAGCTGGATCCGGGCTCCCTTACCAGGACCCAATAATTTCCCGGGGCACAGACTTCGTTGGGGGCTTCAGGACCCCAACCTTCTTCCTTTTTGTTGGACCAAAAATATTCATATTCCACATCCTGACCCTGACCTCCCGGTTGGCCGGTACCAGGCTGACCGATGCCGGGCTGGCCGATGCCTGGCTGTCCAATTCCGGGTTGGCCGATACCGGGTTGGCCTACACCAGGTTGTCCACCACCCTGACCGCCTTCATCGCCACCACTTTGGGCTTCCACCAGCGGCATCAAATCAATGCAGGAGGGATCGCAAAGGGTGGTATCAGAGGGACTGAATTGAACCTGCAATTCATTTTCGGTTAACATGATATCGTGGGTGACTTCGCTGGTCTCCCCATTGGCAAATGTAACGGTAAGCGAAACGGTTATCTGCTGCTCGGAAGTGGCATCAGCAGGCAATAATAAATGCTCCGCATTGAGATCCATTTCTATTTCCTCCCCCTCTTCATCCACCAAAGGGGGTAGTATTTCCCATTCAAAACTGACTGGCCTGTAATTTAAAGGAACGATTTCACTGGTCAATTGAAGGGAATTGTTCATACAGGGCATATCAGGCTCCCAGGTAAAGTCCACCATGGTAGGAACATCAATGGTAGGGGCAAATTCGGGGAAAATCCTTCCGCAGAAATCTGTCCCGTTAAAGGGGTCTTCCTCCAATTCGAGGTCGACTATATTTACTTCATCCGGATTGGTAATCCTGCCCAGAAACTGGGGTCCTCCCTCCGATTCTTCATAGATATAGTAGATTTGGCCGTCCGGGCCAATTTTAACATCATAAATCCCGAAAATATCATTTTCAAGCGGTAAGGAGACCGGGCCGGTTTCCGGTTCATTATCCGGATCTGGCTCGTCCTCAGGATCTGGCTCGTCTTCCGGGTCCGTCTCATCTTCCGGATCCGGTTCTCCAAGCCCCAGGTAGACCCTATAAATTTCTTCACCCTGGGAATAATAAAGATATTCCGCATCCTCAGACATGGCCAAGCCCTCTATAGGGTCTTGCCCTCCCGTATCGGGAATGGTTTCCACATTTCCAAAACTTCCTGTGGAAGTATCGTAATCCATCATCAGGATATCTTCTCCCGATTCTTCGGGTATAATGAATAATTTACCGGTATTCTCATCAAAAAAGATGGACCTTGGAGTGATGTCCAGATTCAGGCTTTGTGTTTCATTAAACTCCCCCGGGGTTTCCTCTATCCTCCTGGAAATAAGATTTCCCCCTTCAAAACTCAACAGGTAACTTGGGGAGCCGGAGGTTTTCACGACCAGGATAGCTCCCTCGGCATTACCAATAGTCCCCCCATCTGATACCGCCCCAGCTGGCGGTTGATTGGCAGGGGCACCGCCCTGATTATTCATGTCCACCAAACTGTACTGCAACTGGCCTCCAGGGCCAATAAAAAAAATATAAAAATCCTTTGCCCCTCCTGGATTCAAGTCAAAATCCAAGGCAGAAACAGCCACCGACTGTCTGTTGGTTTCCACACCGCCCAATTCTCCAACCACTCCCTGCATGGCTTCATTCAAATAATTGTACACCAATGCCCCATCCGTATAAAAAAGAATTTCTCCGGTGATGGGATCCACCGCCATGGCGGTATTTCCTTTTCCCAAAGTGAGATTACCGGGCAAAGATTCTACTTTTGCCCGGTCATCTTTACCAAAAGAAAGATAATTATTTTCCCCTCCTTCGCAATAACCGAATATCCATTCATTATTATTAAAACCCTGAGAAAACCCATTAAAGGAAGCAAACAACCCAATAAAAAAAAATATTGTCCTAAAAATAAAATCAATTGTGGTGTTAGAAGGGTTAGATTTCATAATTTACACGCTGCTTTATATACACAATATTGCAGCAAAACGTTTATAAACTGTTTGGTAATCAATTAACGAATAAATCTTTGTTTCAGTCACAAATAAATATAGTTTTTTTTACAATGGCAGGCATGCTGCTTGCTATTAACTCATTGGCACAGGATCCTCAATACAGCCAGTATTATGCTGCACCATTGTACCTCAACCCTGCCTTTGCCGGGTCCGAATTGGCGACCAGGGCAGGGGTAAATTATAGAAGCCAATGGCCTGGTTTGGATGCTAATTTCACCACCTTTTCAGCTTATGTGGACACCTTCCTGGATGAATACAACGTTGGCGTAGGTTTTTTGGTTACCAATGATACAGAAGGTGCGGCAGGGCTCAATTCAACCCAAATCTCGGGCATGTTATCCTATGAATTAAAAATAGCCGATGACATATATTTTCGTCCAGGATTTCAGGCAAGTTACATGAGAAGGGATATCGGATTTTATGATAACCTGGTTTTTGCCAATCAAATCAATCCTGATAATCCATTTGGAAACTTATTGCCGGGAAATGATTTGGCAGGTTTTGGGGAACCGGTGAATTTGGTTTCATTGTCTATGGGAGGCCTTATATTCACGGATAATTTCTGGTTTGGACTTTCCACCCACCATGTCAACCAACCCAACCAAAGTTTTTTGGAGGATGGTCTTAGCCGCCTTCCCATTAAATATTCAGTTCATACTGGCTACCGCATCTCGTTGGGAAGAGGCTCTGCCCGTAGGGATTTTACCCATACCTTTAGACAGCGGTATTTTACACCAACTATCAATTATAAAAGGCAAGGGCCATTTGAACAGTTGGACTTAGGTGCCTATTTTTACCTTGAACCAGTAGTGTTCGGGCTTTGGTACAGAGGTCTTCCCTATAAACCCGTGGAACGGCAAAACAACAGGGATGCCATCGTCATGATGGTTGGGTTTAACCTTCCTTCAGGATTGAATATTGGTTATAGTTTCGATTATACGGTTTCCCAACTAGGCATCCAATCCGGGGGGGCACACGAAATCAGTTTATCCTATATCTTTCCACCTAATGACCCGGGTGCCCCAAGAAAAAGGGATACTATCCTTCCATGTCCTAAATTTTGATACTTTTGCAGCATGGATCAGGAAATCATTAAATACCTATTAATGGGAATTATTACGGTAAGCTTTGTTTTTGAGAAGACAATCAGCTGGTTAAACATTAACAGAAAAACGCAAACCATACCCAAAACCCTGGATCAATACGTCAGTATGGAGAAATTGGACCAGAGTAGACGGTATCAAAAGACCAACTTTAAATTTGGCCTTCTTTCTGGTTCATTTACCTTCCTTTTAACCTTGATTTTCATATCGTTTGGTTTCTTTGGGGAATTGGATGCCTGGTTACGTACTTTTGGATGGGCACCTATCGCTTTGTCCCTGGCGTATTTCGGGATTATTTTCATTGGTTCAGATATACTTTCCATACCCTTCGATTATTATCATACCTTTAAAATCGAAGAGGATTTTGGGTTTAACCAATCCACCAAAAAATTATTTTTCATGGATAAGATAAAAGGTTATATCCTCTCCATCCTGGTCGGGGGCTCCTTATTGTTTGTGTTGTTGTGGCTGATCCTGGAAATAGGAAGGGATTTTTGGTGGCAATTTTGGATGATCGCCAGTGTTTTTATGGTCCTGGTCAACCTATTTTATTCAAGTTGGATTCTTCCATTATTCAATAAACTTTCCCCTTTAGAAGAAGGTGAATTGAAAACCACTATAATGAATTACGCTAAATCAGTCAATTTCTCCCTGGATAATGTTTTTATTATGGACGGCAGCAAACGGTCATCAAAAGCAAATGCCTTTTTCTCAGGATTTGGCAAAAGAAAAAAGGTGGTTTTGTTTGATACCCTTCTCGAACAACACACTCCCGAAGAACTGGTAGCGGTTTTAGCGCATGAAATCGGCCACTATAAAAAAGGTCATATTAAATTGGGGATGGTGACCGGGGTACTCCAAACAGGCATTATCCTTTTTATTTTATCTCAATTCATCTTCAGTGAGCCTATCAGTATGGCCCTGGGGGGATCCCAAGCGGCTATCCACCTTAATATCATCGGTTTTACCATGTTGTTTTCACCCATTTCCCTTTTGTTGGGAATAGGCATGAACGCCCTCAGCAGAAAACACGAATATGAAGCAGATGCCTTTGCAAAAACCACATATGCCGGACAACCCCTGGCGGAAGCACTGAAAACTTTATCCGTTAAAACCTTGTCCAACCTCAATCCTCACCCGCTCTATGTATTTGTCAATTATTCCCATCCCCCGCTTCTATCAAGGTTGGGGAAACTGGAATGACTTCCCGGAAAGGTTAAATCAATTATTCTATTTTTGAAAGAAAAGGATGATTGAAATGAAAGGATTTATGGGGTTATTTGTTTTAATTTGAGATAACAAAAATTTCATTAATCATGCGGAGTACTTTACAGCAATTGGGCGTTTCTTCCAACACCATTACTAAAGAGGAAAAAAACTTTTTGAATGAAAATGGATACCTGAATTTAGGAAAACTCCTTTCAGACAAACAACTGGACAAGATCCGGGTCAAAGTACAACAATTATTGGATCAGGAAGGTGATCAAGCAGGCATTGAGCTGTTGCAGTCACCCCATATACGCCATCCAAAGGAAGCTGGATCCACGAGGCTGGGAGACCTGGTCAATAAGGGGGGAGTATTTGATGTTTTCTATACCCAACCCAGCGTTTTGGCAGCGGTATCCGAGGTGATTGGAGAAAACTTCAAATTATCCTCATTAAACTATAGGGCAGCCAATCCAGGGGCGGGATTACAAAAATTACATGTAGATTGGCATGAAACTGTACCTGTAGATGATTTTAAAGTCTGTAATTCTATCTGGTTGCTGGATGATTTCAGCAAAGAGAACGGGGCGACAAGAGTTGTTCCCAAGTCCCATCTGCTTTCCCTTCTTCCCCAGGATGCCATGGAGGACCCTTTAGAAAACCACCCTGAGGAAATCATCATTGAGGCCGTCGCAGGATCGGTAGTTATTTTTAATTCCCATGCCTGGCATGGCGGAACTACCAACTTGACCACCTTTCCTCGAAGGGCCATTCATAGCTACTTTTGTCGAAGGGACCAACCCCAACAAACAGATCAAGAAAAATTTCTGACAGCAGCAACAGAGAAACGGCTTTCAAAGGAAGCCCTTTACATTCTGGGAATAGAAGCGCCTAAATAAAATCAATGTCCACATTAAAGGGATATTTCATGAGGTATTGAAGGGCTGTTTCCACTTTAAATTCCTCAAAAAGTACTTTGTACAGGTTTTCGGTAATCGGAGCCCTTAAATTGGTGGATTCCAAAAACAATTTAATTAATTTGACCGTATTGATACCCTCTGCCACTTCTTCCATATCGGATATGATATGCCGGAGATTTTCACCTGTGGCCAACCTGTACCCGACGGTAAAATTCCTTGAAAGGGTGGAATTGCATGTGGTGACCAAATCTCCAATTCCTGCCAATCCCAAAAATGATTTTGTGCTGCCTCCCAAAGCATTTCCCAGGTAAATAAGCTCGACCATACCCCTGGAAACCAGTAATCCCTTGGCATTTTCTCCAAATCCCATACCGGATAATGCCCCTGCCGCAATGGCAATAATGTTTTTTAACACCCCGCTAAGTTCTACCCCCACGATATCTGAATTGCCATACACCTGAAAATTATCTGTCCTCAAAAGCCGCTGTCCCTCCAATATCACTTCATCGTACCGACTGGCTACCACCGTAGCCGCTGGCTGATTTTCCAAAAGTTCCTTCGCCAGGTTAGGACCGGCAAGACACCCTATCCTTTCTACCACTGTTTCGTTTAGGATCACCTCGCTCATCGTACAAATATTTTCCCGTTTGATGGCATGGATATTTTCCAGGGATTTACCCTTTGGTAAGTTTAAAGATAAGCCCTTTGTACCATGGATTAAAAAATGATAGGGATGAAGAAATGGCGCAAAATGGATCATCACTTCCCTGAAACCTGAAGAAGAAATTATCGGAAACATCACCTCACAGGAATTACACAGGAATTCCGGATCAAAAGTTGCTACAATGTTAGGGTTCAGTTTTCTGTCTTTTACCGTATGGGTTTCATTAATTTGATCCACCACTTTGGGGTCTCTGGCATATACCAAAACATTGTTTTTATCGGCAAGGAGATTGGCGATTGCGGTCCCAAAACTTCCGGTTCCCAGCACACCTACCGCCTTGTCTTTATAAGATTTTTTCGAGATCATACCCATCAAGTCTGTTATGGTAATAATAAAGCAAGCTGATATCCTCGGTTACTATATTACCTGCTTCATTTCGAATCAAAGGCCTTTTTGCATGGTACATTCCGACATTGTCCAATCCATGTTGAATTATTTTTTCCACCTCCCATTGCAGATGTGGTGCCATGTGCAGCTTTCCTTCTGCTTTAAGTAAAATGATCTGATCCAATACCTTTTGAAAAGCCGCTTTAAATTCCTGATAGGGCAGCGAAATATCTTCTTCCGGAAGTCTTAATAAACTAAAAAAATCCAGTTTTTCATTCGCTTTTTTTATTAAACGGAAAGCCGTAAAGGCCACCAAATGACTGCTGAAAACCCGGTTGATTTTATGGAATTCCTCGACAATCCTAATACCTAATTTCTTAGTATATTGTTCTTCCCTTTGCAGGTCGATATTGATTTGGCCATTGGAGATAAAATAATCCTTGCAATCAATGATCCTTCCCTGTTTGTCTCTGCTGTTTCCTTCAATATCCACATAATTGCCCAAAATATCCATGGCCTTTCCGATAGAAACCGAAATATCAGACCCTTTGGTAAAAAACTTCACCAAGAATTTTGAGATTTTATAGGAGGAAGAAAATTCATCGGATTCACTGTAATAGCGTTCCTGCCCGGTGAAATTAAGATGTTCCCTGATCAAACCCGGAGCTTCCAATACAAAGTGGTAATTGATCGAAACCGGCACTATAAAAATTTTCCCATTGGTGTCTACGCTACCCTTTTGATAGTTGGCCCTCTGTGCTTCTATGGCGGTACTTAACAGGCCCAATTTTAATTTGGACTCTATATTACCGCTTCTCGAACGGGTTCCTCCCGGAAAAAAGAGGCTGTGGCAACCAAATTGTATGGCTTCCCTGCTGTAGGTTTTTAATGTCTCTAAATAAAGCTGGTTTTTTTTCCTCCTGTCCACTTTATAGGCACCCAAGGCATTCATAAAATAGGCGAAAATCTGGATATTAAACAAATTCAACCCCGCACCATAAATAAACGGAGGCAAACCCAAGGTATTGATGGTCCAACCGATAAGGATACTGTCCAGGTTGCTGAAATGAGTAGGCACCATCACAATGGTCCCTTTGGAAGCCAGTTCCCTAAGCTGATCTGTTTCTCCAATAATCTGAATTTTATCCTGAAGGCTATATTGGTTACTGAAAATAGATCTGAAGCCTTTCACACGGGAAGTGTTCAATAGTCTGGAAAACCCAAAAGTAACCATCCTTCTGGTCATTTTGTAATGACTGTGCTTAAAATTACCGGCTATTTCTTCCGCATATCTTTTGGTTATGGATGCTAGAATTTCCAGGTAGGCCGCTTTTTTCGATTCGTCAGAAAGCTGCAGGTCCCCGCCAATAGCCAATAGTGCAGATTTGACCCCTGACCAAAAATATTTCTCGTCATCGGGATCTACCAACCATGGATTTTGCTTAACTCTCATCCTTTCCCGATACAAAGTGAGTTCCAATTCCTCTTTCAATAAGTTGATTTGGTTACCGGTAAGACCAATGATTCGATCATTGCTGGCCTCAACCACTTTCTGGATAAACTCTTTTCTGTTTTTGCTCAGTTTCACCACCGGCCATTCATCCTTCTTGGGAAGAATGGGCTGATATTGATGTTTAATGTAGTCGTCGGTCAAGATGATTTGGTTTGGTTGGTCAAAGATAACCAAAATTAAAATTCATTGAACACAATATTCAACAT
>JBBDSB010000392.1:4194-34333 GCA_040905205.1 Cyclobacteriaceae bacterium | reverse complement strand
TAATAGGAGCACCGCTCATTGATGAACTGAGTTGGACTTCATTTACTCTATGATTAGACCAATTTCTGCAAATCCTGCCGGATTGCCATCCAAAGTTTCTAGTGCCTTCAACTGGATGAATCTGCCAGAAATCCCATTAAATTCCACCATCTGTTCTGTGGGGCTGTTGGCAATGTTTCCAAATTCCCCTTTGCTTACGCTGCTCCAAGATCGGCCATCCCGGCTAACCAAAAACTCATAAGCGGATATCACTCCAGACATGTACCTGTTTTGTGTGGGCAAATAGGAAAATCCAGTAATTTGGTATTCATTGCCAAGGTCAAGGGTAACCTGATTTTCACTGCTGAAATAATTGGTACTTGGGTTTTCATCTATCAGATGGTCTTCGTTTTTCTCTCCATTGAGTACTTTCCATTCTTTTTTTGCCACACCCAAATCCCTCCTTGCCAGTTCACTTTTCTTCCCGGTTTCAGGATCTATGGTTATGGCGGACAGGGTTTTTGGCAGCAAAACCTCGAACGGACCATTATATTTTTCACCTTCCTTCTCAGGATCCCTTCCATCCAAACTGTAATATACTTCCACTCCATCATCAGGTGTGGATAATGTCACCCAACCGGCTTTATCTCTCCTGATTTCGGGCTCCAATACCAATTTGGGCGCATGATAAAGGGCCAGGTTGGAAAGTGCAGGAATGGCTTTGGTATCGGTTATTGTTATTTTAATGGCATCGGTAGTGGTATCGGGCAACCTTAATATTCTTTTATACCCAATGGTGGTCCCCACTTCCAGTATTTTCCAACCATTTTCTCCCATGATGGAGATTTCAAAGGCTTTTACCCGCTGGCCTAAAGGAATATGCTCTTGTACCATCAGCCTGTTAAAGGTAATGGCTTTGTCAAACGCTAAACTAATCCACGTCTCTTCAAGCCCATCAGATGGTGCCCAGTAAGTGGAAAGGTCGCCGTCCGTTAAATTAAATGGCTCAAAACCCTTGCCCCTAAAATCTGAAGCATCAGCTTCAGCATTTTTATCCACCAGGTTGTTCGCAAAATCCTCCTTGATTTTGGAAGTCAGTTTCATTAATTGTCCCACATCCTTTTCATGGATTTTCCCCCTTTTGTCGATGGGGAAATTCAACAAAAGAGAACTGTTACGGCCGATGCTTTTATAATATATATCCAGAAGCTCAGGAAGGGATTTCACTTTATGATCCTCATATTCATGGTAATACCATCCCGGCCGGATGGATACATCTGATTCTGCGGGAACCCAATGTGTGCCGTTTTCCTGGCCTGAGGCATATTTTTCCGAATATTCGGGCATACCTCCATATATCGAATCGCGCATTAAATTAGACCAGGTGGTCTCATAGGCAAATCCATGTTCATTGCCCACCCACCTGACATCAGGTCCGGCATCTCCAAAAATCACCGCATCAGGTTGCAATTCCCTGACGATATTGAATGTACTATCCCAATCATAATAATTTCTTTTATCTACCCGCCTTTCCTCATTGGCACCACCATAATATCCCGTTCCCCCATTGGCACCATCGAACCATACCTCAAATATTTCTCCATAATTGGTTAATAATTCGGTCAATTGTTGCCTAAACACTCCGATGTATTCCTGTTTTCCATAATCGGGGTGGTTGCGGTCCCAGGGAGAAAGGTAAACACCAAATTTAAGCCCTGCATTATGAAAAGCTTCGGAAATTTCCTTAATGATGTCACCTTCCCCATTTTTCCAGGCTGCATTTTTTACTGAATGATCTGTGGTAGTGGTAGGCCAAAGACAAAAGCCGTCATGATGCTTTGCCGTAATGATAAGCCCTTTCATTCCGGCGGCTTTGCAGACATCTACCCATTGCTGGGGATCAAAATCGGTAGGGTTAAAAAGTGCCGGATCTTCATTCCCCATCCCCCACTCCATATTGGTAAAGGTATTCATATTGAAATGGGCAAAGCCATAAAATTCCAATTCCTGCCAATCCAACTGCCTTTGGTGAGGTACAGGATCTATGGGAGAAGGAGCCTCTGCATGGGGACCTTGGCAAGCAGAAACCAACCAAAAAGATAAAACGAAAAACATATTTATTTTGATCATATTAAAATAACTGCCGTTTAAGAATTCAATGGGACTATTCTAAAGTGTATTAACACCATTTTATTTACTGATCAATTCTTCAAAATCATCCCGAATATAAATGACATTTCGCCCCAACTCAATCCATTTCTTTTTTTCCAATTGTTTCAGCAACCTTGAAATGACCTCTCTGGAAGTACCCAGTTCGATGGCTATTTCCTGATGGGTGGTATACAATTCATTGGCCTTTAACTGTTTCATTTTGGTAACAATGTACCGCATTAACCTTTCATCCATCCGTTTGAATGCCACAGCATCCAGGGTTTCCAACATTTCCTGGAAACGGAGCTGATAGGTACTGGACACATAATCTTTCCATTGTTTAAATTCATCCGACCACCTCTCGTGGGTCTGCACGGGAACGGCAAGGATCACCGTGTCTTCTTCTGCCACTGCCTTGATTTCACTTGGTTTGGAAGAAGAACAGCATGTCAGGGACAAGGCACAGGTCTCTCCGGGCACCAAATAATACAAAAACAACTCCCTTCCCTCATCATCCATACGCAAAACTTTAATGGTCCCTTCCAAAATGATGGGAACCATTTTGATGAATTGTCCAGGCTCCATAATGGATTTTCCCTGCTGCACTTCCATAATCTTTCCTTCGGTGACCAATTCTTTTAAAAGACGAGGATCTGTGATAAAAGGAAGTTTTGTTTTAAGGTCTTCTATGTTAATCATTGGATAGGTAAAGGGCTTCATTTAGGATTTTAAAAACTAAAGTAACCCTAACTTTTTAAATTGCCAAACCGAGGCCAATTCCAAATGGCTTGATCAGGAATTTTCGATTGCAATTAAAGAAAGAAACCCTGACCAGAAGAGGCCAGGGTTTTGAGGATAATTAAATGTAAAATTAAAGGTCATTAATACCTGTAATAATCCGGTTTATAAGGTCCTTCAGGACTGACTCCTATGTATTTTGCCTGATCTTCGGAAAGATCTTCCAATTCAACCCCTAATTTTAATAAATGCAAAGCCGCTACTTTTTCATCCAGGTGTTTGGGAAGCATATATACCCCTGGTTCATAATTATCGGTATGATTCCAAAGCTCCATTTGCGCCAGTGTCTGGTTGGTAAAGGAATTGGACATAACAAAAGAGGGATGACCCGTACCGCAGCCAAGGTTCACTAATCTTCCCTCTGCCAAAATAATGATATCTTTTCCATCTACGTGGTATAAATCAACCTGGGGTTTAATTTCATCCTTGGTATGACCGTAATTCCCGTTCAGCCAGCCCATGTCGATTTCATTATCAAAGTGTCCAATATTGCAGACGATGACTTTATCCTTCATGGCGCGGAAATGGGATTCGCCTATGATGTCCTTATTTCCGGTGGCCGTCACCACAATATCCGCCTCTTTCACGGCATTGATCATTTTTTTCACCTCAAAACCATCCATTGCAGCCTGCAAGGCACATATCGGGTCAATTTCGGTCACGATCACTCGGGCACCTGCACCTCTCAACGACGCCGCAGAACCTTTTCCTACATCCCCATAACCACCTACTACTGCCACTTTTCCGGCCATCATTACATCGGTAGCTCTCCTGATAGCATCTACCAACGATTCTTTACACCCGTATTTATTGTCAAATTTAGATTTGGTCACCGAATCGTTCACATTGATGGCTGGAATCGGCAGGGTACCATTTTTCATCCGGTCATACAACCGATGAACACCTGTTGTAGTCTCTTCTGATAACCCCTTAATGCCAGATACCAGTTCAGGATAATTGTCCAAAACCATATTGGTTAAATCACCACCATCATCAAGAATCATGTTCAGCGGTTTTCTGTCTTCGCCAAAAAATAAAGTTTGCTCAATGCACCAATCAAATTCCTCTGCATTCAAACCCTTCCAGGCATAAACACTGATGCCGGCTGCTGCAATGGCCGCAGCTGCATGGTCTTGCGTAGAAAAAATATTACAAGAAGACCATGTCACTTCAGCACCTAAAGCGATTAGGGTTTCTATTAAAACAGCGGTTTGAATGGTCATGTGAAGGCAACCTGCAATCCTCGCTCCTTTTAAAGGCTGTTCCTTTCCATATTCTTCCCTGAGCGCCATAAGACCTGGCATTTCACTTTCTGCAAGTCTGATTTCTTTCCGGCCATAAACCGCCAATGAAATGTCTTTGACTTTATATTTGGTGTATTTTTGTGATTGGATTGTTGACATTATTCTGAATAATTGATTAAAATTAATTTAAATATCGGGGCAAATTTAATGATAAGAAAAGACAAAAGGAAATATTGATTTTATATGAATCTGATTTCTTTTAGCTCATAACTTTTGACCCTTCCATTTTGTTTAAGAACCTTTAATTTACCATTGCTATCAATATCTGTGATCTTTCCCAAGAAAACCATTCCATCATCAAACCAATCCCATTGTTCGAACCGGGTAAGGTGGCTTAAATAATAGGTTTTGATTTCATTGAATCTCAGCTCTTTTGCCTTTAGGTACCACTTTTCCACATTAAAAACGATATCCTGAAATATTTCTTCCATGTCCAGCACCTCTTCTTTTAAATTGGCCAGGGACAGGGCATTAGGTACTGAAAACTTAGTTTGGTTAATATTTAATCCCAAGCCCACAATGGCCAATTCAAAACCATTTAACCCCACCACATTCTCGATCAGAATACCTCCAAGCTTTCCCTTGGGATGAACGATGTCGTTTGGCCATTTTACTTTGATTTGGCTCTCTCGCTTGGATAAGGCATCAAAAATCCCATTGGAAACGGCCATATTGAGTACAAACTGCTGATATACCTCAAGAAAAACTGGTGTGAAAACCATAGAAAAAGTCAGGTTCAATCCGGCTTCTGTGAACCATTTGTTTCCTCTTTGCCCTTTTCCGTCCAATTGGTGAAGACAGCGAACAATGGTACCCTCTTTACTCAAATTGGAACGGTAAAGAGACATCGCCACCTCATTACTTGAGTGACACTCTGTCAGGTAAAAAATATCTTTTCCTAAAAAAAGGGTATTGGCAAGGATTTTATGCATTTATTATTAGTTATTTTATCCTATAATCAAGATATTTAAATCCGAAGTAAAAATATGAAGGATAGCCTGATAAATTGTGAAATTACCAAAATTAATATATGACAGCAGAAGAGCTGAGTAAAATTATCGTAAAAGGGATGGAAGAAAAAAAGGCTTCCGACATTGTGGTGATGGATTTAAGAGAAATAAATAGTTCCGTTACAGATTTTTTTGTGATTTGTTCAGGTTCTTCTGACACTCAATTAGAAGGAATTTCAAAATCGGTGGAAGATGAAGTATCAAAATCCAATAAGGAAAAGCCTTGGAAAAGTGAAGGGAAAACCAACAGGCAATGGATATTAATGGATTATGTTAATGTAGTTGCCCATATTTTCTTAAAAGAAAAACGGGAATTTTATCAGTTGGAAGACCTTTGGGGTGATGCCGTGGTCACTAAAATAAATACCCCTTAATTTCGAAAGGTTTTAAACTTTCATTTTTTAATTTCGTTCTACAAAAAGTTTATAGAAATAAAAATACCAAAATGAGTGATAAAAATAAATCAAAAAAATTCGTTCCAAAACCCCCTCAAAAGCCAAATTTCCAACTTTGGTTGATCATTACTGCGGTAATCGTGCTGATCGGAGTCACTTGGTTCAATCAGAATACGGCTGTAGTGGAGATTACCATGAAAAGATTTGAGGACATGGTGCTGAGCAACGATGTCAAAAATGTCACGGTCATATACAACCAAAATTATGTTGAGGTCACCCTTAGGGAAGAGGCGCTTGAAAATCAGCACTATAAAGAAGAGCTTGAAGCTCAAAACCGATTTTACAATGTTTCAGGACCTCATTATAAAATCAATGTTGCCTCGGTAGATAATTTTATAGAAAATTACAGTGCCTTTGAGGAAAAACTTCCTGAAGACCAAAGAATTGGGTATTCTGCCAAAAAAGAGGAAAGCTGGGGAAACTGGATTTCCAGTTTTGGCTTTTTGATTTTAATATTCTTCCTTTTTTGGATCATGATGAGGAGAATGTCCGGACCCAGTGGACCGGGTGGTCAAATTTTCAATGTCGGCAAATCCAAGGCACAATTATTTGATGCGGAAAACAAAGTAAAAATCACGTTTGACAATGTGGCAGGATTGGACGAAGCCAAAGAAGAGGTGGAAGAAATCGTTGAATTTCTAAAAACTCCTGGCAAATTTACCAAATTGGGTGGAAAAATACCCAAAGGAGCTTTGTTGATTGGCCCTCCTGGTACAGGAAAAACACTTTTGGCCAAGGCGGTAGCAGGAGAAGCTGGCGTTCCTTTTTTTACTTTATCAGGTTCGGATTTTGTGGAGATGTTTGTGGGAGTAGGTGCTGCAAGGGTACGGGATCTCTTTAAACAAGCCAAGGAGAAAGCCCCCTGTATCATTTTTATTGATGAAATAGATGCCATTGGCAGATCAAGGGGGAAAGGACAAATGCCCGGATCAAATGATGAAAGGGAAAACACCCTCAATTCACTTTTGGTTGAAATGGATGGATTCGGAACAGATTCCGGTGTAATCGTACTGGCGGCTACAAACCGCCCCGATGTGCTGGATACGGCATTATTAAGAGCAGGAAGGTTTGACAGGCAAATAAGTATTGATAAACCAGACATGGTTGGCAGAGAAGCCATATTTAAA
Organism: Cyclobacteriaceae bacterium; assembly: GCA_040905205.1. GTDB lineage: Bacteria > Bacteroidota > Bacteroidia > Cytophagales > Cyclobacteriaceae > Cyclobacterium. The sequence goes on along the minus strand of JBBDSB010000392.1, from coordinate 27,509 downwards.
GTTCATCTGGAACCTATCAAGACCGCAGATGATGTGGAACCTAAAAAGCTGGCTGCACAGACCCCGGGATTTGCCGGAGCCGAAATCGCCAATGTCTGCAACGAAGCAGCCTTGATTGCTGCCCGTCGAAATAAAAATGCAGTAGATATGGAAGATTTTCAGGATGCTGTGGACCGGGTAATCGGAGGTTTGGAAAAGAAAAATAAAATAATCTCCCCTGAGGAAAAAATGATCGTCGCCTATCATGAAGCTGGACATGCCGTAGCTGGATGGTTTTTGGAACATGCCGACCCATTGGTAAAAGTAAGTATTGTACCTCGGGGAATTGCGGCTTTGGGTTACGCCCAATACCTGCCCAAAGAACAATTTCTTTATCAGACTGAACAGCTGATTGATGAGATGTGCATGGCCCTGGGAGGTCGTGCGGCGGAAGAAATCATATTTGGGAAAATCTCAACGGGTGCATTGAGTGATTTGGAAAGGATAACAAAAATGGCCTATTCTATGGTATCCATATATGGGATGAATGAAAAGATCGGAAACGTATCTTTTTACGACAGCAAAGGAAGTGAATACAAATTGGATAAACCTTACTCTGAAAATACGGCACAGACCATCGACGAGGAAGTCCGAAAACTAATAGAGTTTGCTTATGGAAAAACGAAAGATCTATTAAATAAAAGAAAAGGGGAATTGGAGAAAATTGCCCAAAAACTGTTGGAAAAAGAGATTTTGTTTCAATCTGATCTTGAAAGTATCATCGGAAAAAGACCCTTTGATAAAGAAACCACCTATGAAAAATTCACCAAATTAAAAAAAGGTGACAAGGACAAAAAAGAGGAAGAAACCAAGTCCGAGAGTAAAGATGAAGCCACAAAACCTGGGGGTAAAGGGGAGGAAATAAAAAAAAAAAATGTCATTGAGAAAAACGATTAATTCCGTAGCCACTTCATACCAGGCTTGATAATATTTATAGGAGGAAGAAATTCCTCCTTTTTTTATTCTCCATTAAAGTTGATTAATTTAGTAGGATCATTGATCAAAAAATATGAACATTTCTCTCAAAGGAAATCAAAAAGTGTTTTTCGTATCGGATTTTCACCTGGGAACGCCCAACGCTTCTTCCAGTAAAAAAAGAGAAGAGAAAATCGTAAAATGGCTCAACCAAATCGAATCCCATGCAGCAGCCATATTTTTTGTCGGCGACATTTTTGATTTTTGGTTCGAATATGAAAAAGTAATTCCAAAAGGATTTCTCCGGTTTTTATCAAAAATTACACAACTTCGGGAAAAGGGGATACCCATATTCTTTTTTACTGGCAACCATGATTTATGGATGAATGAATATTTTACGGAAGAATTGGACATTCCCGTATTCCACAATCCCGTTGAAATGGAAATCAACCAAAAGAAATTTTTGGTGGGCCATGGGGATGGTTTGGGTCCAGGGGATAGAAAATACAAGATCTTAAAGAAATTTTTTACCAGTAAATCATGTCAATGGCTTTTCAAATGGATACATCCCGATATTGGTATGGCCATCGCCCATACCTGGTCCAAAAACAGCCGAATAACGAACGAACTCAAAAAAGAAAATGATTTCAAAGGCGAAGATCAGGAATGGCTATTTCAATATTGCAAATCCATAGAATCAAAAATGCATTTTGATTATTATATATTTGGACACAGACACTTACCCTTGAGTCTTCCGGTAAGCCATGCCTCCACCTATTTCAATTTGGGAGAGTGGGTAAATCAATGTTACTATGGGGAGTTTGACGGCCATTCATTTTACCTGAAACAATACAATGGATATACGGTCAATCTCAGTTAATTTTTTTTGCTTGCTTGCCCTGTGTTTAATCAATGGGCATGTATCTGCCCAAAATACCTCCTGGCACCTCATACAAAAACTGGATATCCCTGGCCTTGACCTGATGGATATCGACAGTAAGGGAAACCTGTTCACCAGTAATCAAAGTGGGATGATCTGCCAATATGATACCAATGGAGATTCAATAAATTTATTTGCCCCATCGATTTCATCCAGGCTAGACCGGCTTGAAACGCATTGGACAGTCAATATTTTTATATATTCTTCCAACCTTCAAAAGGTGGACATTTTAGATCGATTTCTCCATCCCATTTCCAGTAACCACCTTAGTGATTTCGGAATCTATGGAATTATTCCCAATGCTACCCTGGGTAATAACAACACGATCTGGCTATTTGATGAATCCGACCTCAAGCTTAAAAAATTGAATTACAGGTCCAACAAGGTTCTTCAACAACAACCCCTTAACACTATTTTTCCAGACAAAGACTTAAAGGTGGTTAAGCTTTGGGAAAGGAACAATATGCTCTATATTCAAATCCGGGACATCGGTCTTTCTATATTTGATAACCAGGGTAATTATATTAAAACGATAATTTTTTCAGGAAATCTACCGGTGGATATAGATGGGGAGTATGTGTACTCCCTCCAGGGAAATCATCTGCTGAAAATAAATTATTTGAATGAAGCGATTGAAAAAACACTAATGCCAAAGGGGAAATATAAGGGGATTGCCCTGAAGGGTAAGCGGGTTTTTTTACAAGGTGAAAATACGATTGAAATATACCAAAGGCCCCACAACTTTTAGAAATCACCTATTATTTAAATTCCCTATTGCAGCCCTTAAGAATTCCTGGCCTTCTTCTGAAGGATTAAATCTGATTTAAACCGAAGGATAAATTTATGAATGGTTGTTAAAAAACTATTTTTTAGTCATATTTTTGTTAAATAATATTAATTTAAAATGAAATATTAAAACTTTTCGGATTGATATTTGCAACTTATAAATTAAATGAATGATAAAAAATTTACGGGCAACGCAAAAATATTAATTGTCATTTTTACAGGATTGATGGTACTAACTTTTTCTCAATGGAAAGGAAAGGCCCAGAATGTCGCCCGTCCCATAGAGACGGAGATTTCCTTTCCAATAGAAATCAACAAAAAAGAGGTGAATTTTAACCTTAAGCCTTTGGGTATTCGAAAATTCCGGGTGGTTCTGGATCAAAAACAAATACAACTGACAGACATCAAAGTATTTGATATTTTGGGCAATTTAATTTTACAGGATAAAATTAAACCCGAAGATGGCCTTCAAAAGAATTTTGATTTTTCCCACACCAAAAGCAAACTCTTTGTGGTGGAAATCGGAAATTCAAAATACAATAAAACAAAAAGTATATATGCTCATCCCCAAGGGGATAGGGAAGTATCGCCGCTAATACAAGAACAAAAAAATACCCGGGAATAACCGGGTATTTTTTTAAAGATAATCGTATTAATTCACTTATTTCACTTCTACCAATTTAATATCGAATACAAGGTCCTCCCCGGCAAGAGGATGGTTGGCATCAAGTGTGATTTTAGCTTCATCCACATGCACTACCTTTACGGGAGTGGGTTGTCCCTGCTGATTCTGAATGGACAAATCCATGCCAACTTCAGGTTTAATTTCAGCAGGCACCTGCTCCATAGGAACATCCAATACCATGTCTTCCCTTTTTTGTCCATAAGCCTCCTCTGCGGATATGGTAATACTTTTATCATCTCCAATAGCCATTCCTTCGACAGCTACATCAAATCCTTTTATCATTTTTCCATCTCCCAAAATAAACTCAATGGGCTCCTTGTCTTCAGAAGAGTCAAATACAGTTCCGTCCTTTAATTTTCCTGTGTAATGTACCTTTACGGTATTTCCTTTCGTTGCTACAGACATATTTTGTAAATTTTGTTTAAAGTTTAAAGGTAACAAATTTATCAGGCTATTAAAAATATATACAAAATGGAGTGTAAACTGTTCATTTTTGGCCTTAATTTGTTCATTTACGAACATAATATAGAAAGAAATTCTTTAATATGCCCTAAATTGCTTACTGTAAGTATGGCATCATTTCAGCTTTGATAAAACAAAAAACAAAAAATGGAAGAAAAAAATCTTGGTAAAATCCTCATTGTGGATGATAATGAAGATCTGCTATTTGCGGCAAAAATGTTGCTTAAAAAGCATGCCCAGGAAGTAACCATAGAAAAGGATCCCCGTAGAATCCCATTTCATATCAATAACAACAATTTTGATGTGATCCTTTTGGATATGAATTTTACGGAGGACACGACATCCGGAAAAGAAGGTTTTCATTGGCTGAATCAAATCAAAGAAATCGATCCCAAGGCAGTGGTTATTTTGATTACGGCATTCGGGGATGTGGAAATGGCCGTTCAGGCCTTAAAAAAAGGAGCCACGGATTTTATTCTAAAACCCTGGCAGAATGAAAAGTTATTGGCCACCCTTTCAGCAGCCCTTAAATTAAAGGAAAGTTACAACCAGGTTGACAGGCTCTCAAAGAAACAACAGTTATTGCAGGGCGATGTCAAAAAAGGTTTTTCAGATATCATCGGGCAAAGTGCCTCTATGAAAAATGTTTTTTCCATCATCGATAAAGTGGCCAAAACGGATGCCAATGTTTTGATTTTGGGTGAAAATGGAACAGGGAAAGAACTGATTGCCCGCGCCATACACGACAAATCAGAAAGAAGGGACGAGATCTTTGTGGGGGTGGACATGGGCGCCATTACGGAAAGTCTATTTGAAAGTGAGCTGTTTGGACACAAAAGAGGTGCCTATACCGATGCAAAAGAAGACCGGGCAGGAAGGTTTGAAGTGGCCGATAATGGCACCTTATTCCTGGATGAAATCGGCAATCTCAGTATGCCTTTACAATCCAAACTCCTTACAGTTTTACAAAAAAGGGAGGTGACCAGGATCGGTACCAATAAATCCATTCCCATTGATATCCGGTTGATTTGTGCCACAAACATGCCCATCCATGATATGATTATGGAAAGCGGCTTTAGACAAGACCTTTTGTACCGGATCAATACCGTGGAGATTTTCCTGCCCCCTCTGAGAGACAGACAAGACGACATCCCTATTCTGGCATCTCATTTTCTAAAAACTTACGCCCATAAATACCGAAAAGATTTTAAAGGGTTTAAAACCAGTGCCACTCAACTATTGCAAAAGTACAGCTGGCCGGGAAACATTCGGGAATTGCAACATGCCATAGAAAGGGCCATCATCATGGCGGAATGGGATGAATTGGACAGCAGGGATTTTTTCTTCCTGTCTGCCAAACCGGCCAATGAAAAAGTCGGCACAACCACGTATAATTTGGATGAGGTGGAGAAGAATCTCATACAAAAAGCAATCGATAAAAACGGGGGAAACATATCCAAAGCAGCGAAAGAATTGGGGTTGACAAGAGCTTCCCTATACAGGAGGTTAGAGAAATATGGATTATAAAATCGGATTGTTGGGCAGGGTGTTTGTCCTTGGGCTTACGCTTTTCCTGCTTGCCTATACCATTGTCAATGAAACAGGGGTTTTTGCCATCTCCCTATTTGTCATTTTGACCATGGTGCAAGTGGTATTTTTAATCAGATATGCAGAAAGCAGCTTTAAGAAAGTAAGACAATTTTTGGACAACATCAAACAAGACAATTTTACTACGGTCTATCCTGTAAAATTTGACGGCACGGAAACAGATGACCTTCACATCGAGTTTAATGCGATATTGGCCAAGTTAAAAGAAGACCAACTTGAAAAAGAAGCCAATTACAATTATTTCCGGACTGTTTTCCAGCACCTCAGCATTGGTTTAATTACCTTCGAAAACGATGGCAGCGTTCAGATTCTGAACACCGCCGCGAAAAGAATGCTTAACATTGAAAAGCTGGGCCATATTTCAGAAATCGCTAAGGTAAACAAAGAACTGCACCATGCCATACAGACCCTAAGAACAGGCGGAAGTGAGTTGATTAAAATTGCCCATCCTGATGGCATCATGCAGCTTTCTGTATATGTCATTGAACTCGTTTTAAGAGATGTCCAATTCAAACTGGTGTCTTTACAAAATATCCAAAGTGAATTGGAGGAAAAAGAAATGGAGGCCTGGCAGAACCTTATCCGTGTTTTAACCCATGAAATTATGAACTCCATCGCTCCTATATCTTCTTTGGCGGCTACCATCAGCAGCAACATACGCGAAAAAGTGAAACTTGAGGCGTCTGTAAATCCCGAAGATTTAGAAGATTACCAAATGGGAATTTCCACCATAGAAAAAAGAAGTGAGGGGCTGATCAATTTTGTCAGCGACTTCCGAAGCCTGGCCCACATTCCCATGCCGAAATTTACGTCCATAAAATTAATTGACCTCTTCGAAAGGATTGAAATATTATTCCAAAATCAACTGGCGGAAAATGAAATCTCTTTAACCAAGAAAATAATTCCCAAAGACCTCCTGCTTTTTGCCGATTGCTCTTTAATTGAGCAGGTTTTGATCAATCTCACCCAGAATGCAATTCATGCCATGGAGGACAGCCCTCAAAAAAATCTAATGTTAAAAGCCTTTATTGATGATAATGGAAAAATCATTGTAGAGGTCGAAGACAGCGGAAAAGGAATAGAAGAAGAAGCACTGAATAAAATTTTCATTCCTTTCTTTACCACAAAGAGAAAAGGATCAGGGATCGGTCTCAGCTTATCCAAGCAAATTTTGAGAAGACACAAAGGCAATATACAGGTCAGGTCTACTTTGGGTAAAGGAACGGTTTTCAAGTTGATTTTCAATGCTTGAAAATCCGTTCAGTCATTAAATTGGAGAAGCTGATCCGGATTTTCACACTGGCTTAACTTTAAAATGATAATGGGAGATGAAAATTAGTGAAACATAGCATTTTGATAATGAACTAATTATATTCAATTTAAATCCAGTTGATAACTTGCACCCAAAACAACATTGTCTTGGAAACAAATTACAAAACCATTGTCATTTCGGATGTTCACCTGGGTACAAAGGGATCCAAAGCAAAAGAGGTGATGCGCTTCCTAAAGCAATACCGTTGTGAAAACCTGATATTAAACGGTGATATCATAGATGGATGGCAACTAAAAAAAACGGGTAGCTGGAAAAGAAAACACACGAGGGTCTTTAACCGGATTCTTAAAATGATTGACGGTGATAAGACTAGAGTTTATTACCTGAGAGGCAATCATGACGATTTTTTAGATCAGATTTTACCCCTGGAAATAGGAAACCTGAGCATCCTTAAGGATATGATCTATGAAAGTAAGGGGAAACGGTTTTTTGTAGCTCATGGAGATGTGTTTGACAGCGTAACCACTAATTTCCGATGGATTGCCTACCTCGGGGACATGGGCTATACTTTTCTCCTTTGGCTCAATGCGAAAGTCAACCATTATCGAAGGCGTAAAGGGCTTCCCTATTATTCTTTATCACAATTCATTAAATCAAAGGTCAAATCAGCCATCTCCTATATTGATGACTATGAAAAGGAACTTTCTAAAATCGCCAGGTCCAAAGGATGTGATGGGATCATCTGCGGGCATATCCACAAAGCAGAAATAAGGGAAATTGATGGCATTTACTACTATAATTCTGGAGATTGGGTAGAAACCCTAAGCGCCCTTGCAGAAGATCATCAGGGCAATTGGCAATTGATATACTACAATGAGATGGATTTTGGGAAAAACCAAACCCAGGTGGTTCAAATGCCGGATAAAAAGCCTGTTTCGATTAAATATAGCTGAACTTTTAATAATAAATTCCAATGAGGTTTTTCTTTATCGTCCAGGGGGAAGGCCGGGGGCACATGACCCAGGCCATGGCATTATTCGACATGTTGGAAAAAAAAGGCCATAAAACGGTGGCTGTGGTGGTGGGCAGCAGTAATAGACGCACCATACCCAGTTATTTTTCAGAACAAATCCATTGTCCCATACATTTATTGCCCAGTCCCAATTTTGTTACCGATAAAGACAATAAGTCCATAAAGGTTTTGCCTACACTTTTTGATAATCTGAAAAAAACTCCATTTTTTTTAAAAAGTCTAAAAAACATCCACCTCTTAGTCCAGGAAACCAGACCAGATATTATTCTTAATTTTTATGACATCCTGGGAGGACTTTATAATTTTTTATATAAACCCAATATCCGGTTGATGACAATTGGCCATCAATACCTGGTTTTTCATCCTGATTTCCCTTTTGCCAAATCAAGTTCGCTTCAGAAACAATTATTTATCCTGAATACCAAAATTACCGCTTTGGGAGCCAAAAGAATGATTGCCTTATCATTTTGGGATTCCAAAAAGAAATCCCATCCATCCCTAATCATTTGCCCCCCTGTATTAAGAAGAAAAGTTAAAGACCTTATTCCTGCTATCCAACCCTACTTTCTGGCCTATATCGTCAATTCAGGGTACAGTGACGAAATTATCAAGGTGGCAGAAAAATATAAAAATATCCATTTTGAAGCTTTTTGGGATGAAAAGGGTATGCCGGAAAAATTCCTGGCATTGCCCAACCTGGTCTTTAACCAGGTCAATGAGCCCTTGTTTTTAAATAAAATGGCCAACTGTCAGGGTTTAATGACTACAGCAGGATTTGAATCAGTAGGAGAGGCCATGTATTTGGGAAAAAAAGTGCTGATGGTACCTGTTAAAGGCCAATATGAACAACAATGTAATGCCCTGGATGCTGTTAATTCCGGAGCGGGCGTCCAGTCCTCCTTTTTTGACTTGGCTCCCCTTAAAACGCTGATTGAAAACCAACGATCACCCCTTTCCCAAGTAAACGAATTTAAAATCTGGCAAAATACATTAGAAACACACCTGGATACTCTTTTGGATTCCGAAGAAAAAACGACCTAATATATAGCCTTTGATTCCGGTGAACAAACTCCGAAAACATCAATACCACCCTGAGAATGTACCTTCTACATTTTTAAAGTGAATCATTTCACTTTTATGTCATATAATTTAAACTAAAAACCAGGATAAACGGTTAACACTATTAATTCTTGTAAATTTTTATTCTTTGGCCCCAGGCCCCAAAATGACATGGTGCTCCAATAAATTTTTTTTAGAGTTACAACTAGTTTATTTTAGACTTTAGAAAGGCAAATACTTTAAATTCGCCCATCAATATCTGGCAACAACATTCATGAATATAGAATTTCAGCGCTTAAAGGAAGATAAAGAAAGGATCCGCCATTGGAAAAAATGGGGACCTTACCTAACCGAAAGGCAATGGGGTACTGTAAGGGAGGATTACAGCCCTGATGGGGCAGCTTGGGAAAATGTGACCCATGATGATGCCCGAAGCAAAGCTTACAGATGGGGGGAAGAAGGAATTGGGGGCATCAGTGACCATAAACAGAAACTATGCTTTTCCTGGGCATTTTGGAACGGAAAAGATCCGATGATCAAGGAGAGACTGTTTGGGTTGACGGGTAATCAGGGAAACCATGGTGAAGATGTAAAGGAGCTTTATTATTACCTGGACTCCTCTCCCACCCACAGTTACATGAAAATGCTTTACAAATATCCTCAAAATGAATTTCCATATGATGATTTATTGAAAGAAAATCAGAGAAGGGGAAAAATAGACAGAGAATATGAGATATTGGATACTGGAATTTTCGATAATGATGCTTATTTTGATATTTTCATAGAGTATGCAAAATCAGATGTTGAGGATATTGTGGGTAAGGTTACCATTCATAATAGAGGGAGTGAAGCGGGTGACATTTGGGTAATGCCCACCCTATGGTTCAGAAAAACCTGGTTTACTGGGGACGAACCATTCATGCCTGCACTATCTAAAAGTTCGCCAAATAAAATCAAAGCCTTTTCACCTCGATCAGGGAATTATCATGTTACCTTTGCCGATTCTCCGGAAATTGTTTTCTGTGACAATGAAACAAACAGGGAAAGGCTTTACCATATCGGTAACCAAAAAAAATACTTAAAGGATGGCATTAATGATTATGTTGTTTTTGGAGACAAAAAACATCTTAACCCAAAAAACACAGGCACAAAGGCTGCTGCCATATACAAATTGACCATACCTGCAGGAGGGCAATCAGAGGTTACCTTTAGAATGCAGCATATTCAATCAGAAGACCCATTAAACGAGGTTGAAAAAATAATTGCCGACAGAATTGAGGATACGGAAAATTTTTATAATACTATCCAGGAAAAGGTAAAGGACCCTGAAATGAAAAACATTCAACGTCAGGCCTTTGCCGGCATGCTGTGGTCCAAGCAGTTTTATTACTATAATGTAGAAAGATGGTTAGAAGGAGATCCCGGCAGGTATCAACCCCCTACTGAACGTAAATCCGGAAGGAACAGCAATTGGAAACATTTGCAAAATTATGATATCATCTCTATGCCCGACAAATGGGAATATCCCTGGTATGCGGCCTGGGACCTGGCATTTCATTGTATTCCCTTGGCAAGAATGGATACTGATTTTGCCAAAGGACAACTTTTGGTTTTATTGAATGATTGGTACATGCACCCTAATGGACAAATGCCTGCCTATGAATGGAATTTCAATGATGTCAATCCCCCCGTGCATGCTTATGCCGTTCAAAGGGTTTATCAAATAGACAAAAAATTCAATAATAATGTGGGTGACCAGGAATTTTTGGAAAGGGCCTTTCACAAATTGCTGTTGAATTTCACCTGGTGGGTAAACCAGAAAGATGAAGGAGGAAAAAATATTTTTGAAGGGGGTTTTTTGGGACTGGACAATATCAGCGTTTTTGACCGAAGCCATGTGGATAAATTGTTTGGAAAATTGGAACAGGCAGATGCCACCTCCTGGATGGCCATGTTCAGTTTAAACATGCTGCGGATCTCACTGGATCTCTGCGAATTCAACAAGGTATATCAACATACTGCCACCAAGTTTCTGGAACATTTTCTATACATCGCAGGAGCAATGAGCAATATTTCCAAAGAAAACATCAGCTTATGGGACGATGAAGATAATTTTTTTTATGATGTGCTTCACCTTTCAGGAATGGAACCCAGATTAATGAAGGTGAAATCCATCGTAGGCATTATTCCTTTGTTTGCTGTGGAACCTATTCGGGAAGAGCTGTTTGAAAACCTACCGGAATTCAAAAAACGGTTGAATTTCTTTTTGAAAGAAAAACCTAAATTGGCTGCCCTGGTCTCCAACTGGATCCATCCCGGTCATGATAAAAGAAGGCTTTTTTCCTTATTGAGGGGCCATAGAATGAAAAGTATCTTACATAAGATGCTGGATGAAAAAGAGTTTCTTTCCCCCTATGGGATACGGTCCTTATCCAAAGACCATCAAAATAATTCTTATTCTGTTCAGATTAATGGAAGTCGTTTTTCCATACGCTATGCTCCCGGAGAATCCGAAACCACCATGTTTGGGGGCAACAGCAATTGGAGAGGTCCAATCTGGTTTCCCATTAACTTCCTCATCATAGAATCACTAAAGAAATTTGATTTCTATTATGGGGGTACTTTCTCTATTGAATACCCGACCGGATCAGGTAAATTCCTCACCCTGGACCTTATTGCCAAGGAGCTTTCCCTAAGGTGCATCAACCTTTTTAGAAAAGATCAAATCGGTAACCGACCTATTTATGGAGATAATGAAAAAATGCAAAAAGATCCTCATTTTCAGGATTTAATTTTATTTTATGAGTATTTTCATGGCGACAATGGTCGGGGTTTGGGTGCCAGTCACCAAACCGGCTGGACTGGGTTGGTCGCTGAGATGATCCATAAATATTATAAAGAAAATGAGTATTACCCCAATGCTGTTACCTTATTTTGAAGCAGGAAGAAAAGAAGCCGGATGCGATGAAGTAGGCAGAGGTTGCCTTTGCGGACCTGTTGTTGCAGCAGCTGTTATTTTACAACCTTCCTATGCCAATGAACTCATCAATGATTCAAAAAAATTGTCCCGGAAAAACAGAATGGGACTGGTTAAAGAAATTGAAGAGAATGCGATTTGTTGGGCTTTGGGGTCCGCTGATGCCGCAGAAATAGACCGTATCAACATCCTAAATGCCTCCTTTCTGGCTATGAACAGGGCCATTTCGCAACTTGTAGTAAAACCCGACCATCTATTGATTGATGGAAACCGCTTTAATACCCAACTCGATATTCCATTTGACTGCATCATCAAGGGAGATGGCAAATATGCCAGTATTGCGGCAGCCTCCATTCTGGCCAAGGTTTACCGCGATGAGTTGATGGCGAAATTGGCAGGGCAATATCCGGGTTACGGTTGGGAAAACAATGCAGGCTACCCGACCAAAAAACACCGGGAGGGAATTGAGCGTTATGGCCCTACCCCCATTCACAGAAAATCTTTCCGGCTTCTCCCCGACCAGTTAAAACTTAAATACTGATGGTTTTTCAAAGCCCCATAACTCTAGAAAGGAGTTCGATTTTTCCGAAAAACAAACCTCGTTTGGCGGTAAACTTTCTTAACCACAGGTTTTAAGGGGTGGCATTTGATCAAATTCTAAATGGTTTTGGCAGTATTTTTGCTTTTAAAAGCAGCAACGATGACAAAAAACCGCTTTTTTGTGATTCGAGTTTGATCCCTACCGAATCTCAGGCTAAAGGTGCCGTTAGGGAAACTGAAAGTTATAAATGAAAATAATATATTTAAAAAATTCAGCTCTTTTGAAACCACCTGATTAACTTTAATTTAAGACAATAGACCTAAATAGGTTAATTAATCAATACCTTTAGCTTATAAGATACCAACATCACTTAAGTCAGGAAATAAATTTGATTATTGAAAATGGAATTTAAAATAACCACCCTACTATCATTATTGCTGTTTTGCTGTTCATCTTTATTTGCCCAGGAAGAGGTGAAAAAATCCCATCCTATTTTAGGAGAAGTACCCCAAAAGGTAGAAGATGTATTTCTTCCTGAAGTGGAAGGGGTAAAGGTGGAAGTATGGGTCGATAGCCTTACCATTCCCTGGTCCTTGCGATTCCTCCCCGACGGAGATGCCCTGGTGGCCCAAAGGCCCGGAAACATCGTAAGAATTCCTAAGGGAGAAAAAGACCAGGTACCCTATTTGGATGTTCCTGGTGCGGTGCATGAAGTGGATGCCGGGCTAATGGGTATGGCCTTACATCCGGATTTTGAACAAAACAATTGGATTTATATCATGCATGCCTACAGAAACGATGCCGATGAATTACTCAGTAAAGTAGTGCGGCTGAATCACCTGGGACAATCTGCCTCCATTGATAAAACCATCATGGACAATATCCCTGCCTATGCCATCCACTTAGGGGGAAGGATTGCCTTTGGCCCGGATGGCATGCTTTATATTGGAACCGGGGACATGTCCCAGCCTTTTCTGGCCCAGGACAAGAATCATTTGGCCTCAAAAATTCTTAGGATCACTCCGGAAGGTGAAATCCCTACAGACAATCCCTTCGAAAACTCTCCTGTTTACTCCTATGGGCATAGGGTGGTGCAAGGTTTTGCCTGGGACCCGGATACAGGTGCGTTTTTTAATTCCGAACATGGCCCTTCGGGAGCAGAAGTGGAAAACAGTGTGCGGTTCAGGGACGAAATCAATAAGGTAGAAAAAGGGGGAAACCATGGCTGGCCGGTTGTAGTGGGTGCGCCTGGAATACCTGAATACGTCGATCCTAAAGTAATTTGGAACAAAGCAGCCGTGCCCCCAGCCGGTATGACATTTTATCGTGGTGACCTTTATATGGCCTCACTTGGAGGCCAGGCCTTGATCAGAGTGGTATTCAATAAAGAAAAGGAATATGAAGTCAACAAAATAGAGCGGTGGTTTTCTTATGCTCCCTCCAAAGGAATATATGGAAGGATGAGGGACGTTACCATTGGACCTGATGGGAACTTATATGTAACCACCAGCAATACCGATGGCAGGGCAGCGCTTAGAATACATGATGATAAAATCCTGAAACTGACGTTTGAATAAAATTCATTCAACCCCAAAGTACCGGAAACTTTCGGGGATTTTATCTATGATATCTGAAGCCATTGTACCCCTTTTCAGGGAAGCTCCGGCCAATTCTCCCGCATGTCCATGATGAAAAACGCCACAAATAACCGCCCTTTCGATAGCATATCCCTGACCCAAAAAAGAGGTAAGCATACCAGTAAGTACATCTCCCGAACCACCGGTTGCCATGTAAACAGATCCTGAACTATTGAAAACCTGTTTTCCATCCGGGAATGAAATCATAGTAAAGGCCCCTTTTAAAACCAAAACACAGTTATATTTTTTGGCAAATTCCCTGGCCAAATCCATTCTTTCAAAATGGTTTTTACTGATGATTCCCGTGATTCTTTCAAATTCTTTTACATGAGGTGTTAGGACCACATTGGCGTGTAGCAAATTCAAAGCATCCGGATTATTTCCTAAAATATTGATCGCATCTGCATCAATTACGGTAGGCCCCTGGTATTCGCTCAGCAATTTGTAAACCAATTTCACGGCATTCGCTCCTTTTCCAAGCCCTGGGCCAATGCCTATGGCATCTATTCCGGAGGTATCGAGCTGAGCAGCTATTTCCTTTTCTTCACCGTTTGCCATTACCATGGCTTCCGGTATACTGGTCTGAATGATTTCAACTCCACAGGCAGGGATATGGCAAAAAACCAATCCGCTCCCCGTCCGCAAGGCTGCTTTGGCAGCCAATCCAATAGATCCCATTTTCCCGTAACTTCCCCCGGCAAGAATCACCCGCCCAAAATCTCCTTTATGGCTAAAGGAATGAAATTTTTTATGGTAATTATTTAAATTTTCGCCAGAATAAAAAAAACGGCTGGATTCAAAACTTTCAAAATAATTCTGATCCATGCCTATACTTCTGACAATTAATTTTCCCGTAAACATGGCATTTTCGGGAATCAATAATGCAATTTTGGGAAATTGAAAGCTCAGTGTAAAATCAGCCTGAAAGGCTTCACCTTCCGCCGGACCATCGGAAGGAAGACCCGATGGCATGTCCACGCTGATTTTATGTACAGATTTTTCATTCAGACTTTGGATCAATTTTAGGTATTCCCCTGCAAGGGGACGATTGATCCCTACACCAAAAACGGCATCAATGATTATATCGGTCAAAGCAACTTTATTCCATGAATCAATGCTTACAAGCTCCGGCAAAACAAGCAGGTTCTGTCTGAAATCCGCTGAACCAGATTCCGGTTTTCCTATCAGTCCCACCGCCACTGTATATCCTTTCAGGTGTAATATCCTGGATATCGCCAATCCGTCTCCTCCATTATTTCCTTTCCCACAAAAGACGGAAACGGTCTTCTCTTTTGGAAAACGCACTACAAACCAGTCACAAAATGCATGGGCGGCTCTTTCCATGAGCTGGTAGGAACTGATGCCTTCCCCGGTCACATACTTTTCATCCAAAGATTTTACCTGTTCTCCCGACAGAATTTTTTGCATTTTAAATGGATTTTTAAATGGTACATATTGAAAGCAGGCCTGTATCGATACCTGGTGAAGAGAATCAATCCATACCTTTGATAACAGAACCTTTCCAGTCCTAAACCAATCAAAACTACCTGCTTCTGAGGCTTTCTACCTCATGGATCGCGGATTCCAGAGGCTCTCCCAATAATTTGGAGCCTTCCGCTGTGATCTGAAAATCATCCTCAATCCGGATTCCACCAAAGTTCCGAAAATTTGCCAGCTTTCCATAATTTATGTAATCCTGGTGTAAATTCTGGGCTTCCCACTGATCCATAAGTTGGGGAATAAAGTAAATACCGGGTTCTATCGTGATCACATGCCCATTTTCCAACTCCTTACCCAACCTAAGGGATTTTAGACCGAATTGGCTACTTTTCTTCAATTCCTCAGTGTATCCAACAAATGCTTCACCCAAATCCTCCATATCGTGAACATCCAGTCCCATCATGTGCCCCAATCCGCATTGAAAAAAAAGCGCATGTGCCCCATTTTGTACAGCATCCTCGATATCTCCTTTCATCAAGCCCATATCCTTCAAGCCTTCGGCCAGCTTTTTACAGGCCAGTAAGTGAACGTCCAAAAATCGAACTCCCGGCTTCAATGCCTCAATAGCTGACCGGTGTGCATTCCAAACCACCTGATAAACTTCCTTTTGAACAGCAGAAAAGGTATTCCCAACGGGAATGGTACGCGTTATGTCTCCTGCATAATGCATGGCTGATTCGGCACCAAAATCCCCCAAAAGCATCTTACCTTCCGACAGGGTATTGGAATAATTGTGGTTATGCAGCGTTTGCCCGTCAATGGTAATTATCGGAAGGAAGGAGAGATTTCCCCCTCCTGCAAGGGCTTCGGCCGTTACCATGCCCAATAACTCGTATTCTTTCATCCCCGGCTTGGCCTGCACCATTACTTTCCGGTGCATGTTTACACTTCTATTCACCGCCCTGGTTATCTCCCAGATCTCCTCTTCGGACTTAATGGATCTTAAGGCCACCACTGCCTTAATAAATAGCTCCGAGGCATGGGTAGCAATTAGGGGCTCGCTGAGGTTTAACCAATGAACAAGTTTTTGCCTGTTTTCTGGTCTGTAGGGAGGCAGATAATGTATTTTTCGCTGCTTTCCATTTTCCAGGTATTTTGCAATTTCTTTCTTTGGCCTGGTTTGAGCCACTCCTACCAGATCTGCCAAATAGGTAAGTTTGGGTTTTTCTCCATGCCAAATCAGTTCTTCAGTCGTCAGCTCGTCACCAAAAATAATTTCCACATCCATATCCAGGTCTATCAGGCCCACTAATCCGGGTAAATCCAAACCGAAAAAATAAAGAAAAGAGCTGTCCTGCCTGAAAGGATACCAATTGTCTTTAAAGTTACTACTGCTTTCATCGTTACCCAAGAACAGCAAGACTCCCCCCGAAAGGATCTTCTTTAAACTACTCCTTCTTTCCTGGTATGTCTCTTTCGAAAATAAATTCATCTTTTTTAAAATACAATGAACATGCCTTCCTCCGGTGTTCCGGATGAGACAATTTTAAATTTCTGCAAAATTTCCAAACTTAACCCAATCCTCAAAGTGAAATTTTCTCCCAGATAGGTAAAGCAGGTTTTATGGCCAGAGAATCCTCGATTATTTTCAAAACCCTTTGACGCTCTTCCCCGGTGAGCATCAATCTGGGGGCGCGAACGTATTCCGTCCCTAACCCGGTAGCCACTTCAGCCAGTTTGATATACTGCACCAGTTTGGGATGTATATCCAATTCTAAAAGTGGAAAAAACCACCGATAGATTTCTAAGGCTTCCTTCAGCCTGCCTTCCTTTACCAACCGATAGATGGCTACAGTTTCATAAGGGAAAGCACAAACAAGTCCTGCTACCCAACCATGGGCACCCAATGCCAGACTTTCCAAGGCCAAAGGATCTACCCCACCCAAAATCTTGAAACGATCACCAAATCGATTGATCATTTTGGTGACCACGGTTAAATCCCTGGAAGATTCTTTTACAGCATTGATATTACTGCACGCTTCCAGTTCTTCAAACATATCCAGGGAAACCAAAATCTTGTAATCTATGGGATTATTATAGATCATGATGGGAAGATCGGTAGCCTCGGCAATGGCCTTAAAAAAAGTTACGGTCTCCCTGTCATCAGCATAATACCTCATAGGTGGGAGGACCATCAAACCTTTGATGCCACTATTATTGGCAGATTTTACCACTTCAATGGCCTTTTTGGTAGATTGTTCGGCAATGGTTAAAACCACAGGAATTTTATCTGCTACCATTTCTACAGTGGATTTTACCAGCATTTCTTTTTCCCGGCTGCTGAGTGTACTGGCTTCCCCCAGGCTTCCTCCGATAATAACTCCGTCTACTCCCGCTTTCATTTGTACCCGGATATTGGCATGAAAAGCGTTTAAATCAAGCTGGTCATCCGAAGAAAATTTGGTGGTAATCGCTGGAAATACTCCTTTCCATTTTATCATAGCTTTTAAATTAAGTGTTTCAATATAGCACAATGGGTATTTTATAAACATTAGTAATACTTAAGTTCATGGTTCAGTCTTTCATTGCTTATCTGCCACCGGGAATTAAATTTTCCAGCCAGAATTTTTCCATGGTCTCTCTAAGGTGTAGCGAAGTATTTTCCCTTTCGTTTATTCCATGAGCACGCATGGGATAAGACATCATTGAAAACATTTTATTATGGGCAATCAATTTGTCAACCAGCATTTCAAAACTTTGGTAATGCACATTGTCATCAGCAGTCCCATGCATGATCATGAGGTTTCCTTCCAGATTTTGGGCATGATTGATTGGGGAACCCTCATAATACCCTTCTTTATTGTCTTCCAGTAATCCCATGTACCTTTCCTGATAAGTGGCATCATAAAGTCTTTGATCTGAAACGAAGGAAACGGCGATGCCCGTTTGATATAATTCAGGATACCTGAACATACAATTCAGGGTCATTTGTCCCCCTCCACTCCAGCCCCAAATCCCCACCCGCAATGGATCAATGAAATCGTAGGTGGAAAGGATTTTTTCTGCAGCTGCATGCTGATCTATGGATGCCAGAATCCCAACTTGCCCGTAAATGGATTTTCTCCAATCCCTGCCTCTGGGGGTTTTGGTTCCCCGATTGTCAATACTTATGACGATATATCCCAATTGGGCCAGGTATTGATGCCACAAATCACCGTTCATCCAGCTGTCCTGAACTGTGGACCCGGCTGGTTCTCCGTAAACATAGAAAATAAGCGGGTATTTTTTGGCCTGGTCAAAATTAACGGGTTTGATCATGAAGGCATCCAAAACTACCTCTCCAATATCCACCTTGAAAAATTCTTTGGGTTTTAGTCCCAAATCATCGTATTTCTTTTTTAGTTCCTTGTTATCCTCCAGGACCCGCAATTCTTTATGATCGGGAAGATCAATCAGGGAAATAACCGGCGGAGTGCTTGCATTCTGAAAGGTATGTATGGCAAACTTTGAATTTAATGACAGCTGATAGGCATGCTGCCCCGGGAATCCCATCGGCGTAATCCTTTCTGCCTCTCCAGTTTGATGAATCGGACTTCGGTACAAATATCTTTGGGTGAAATTATCAGGTGAAGCAATATAATATACATAACCACCTGCCGGATCTATATGGCTGATCCTTTCCACATCAAATTCCCCCTGCGTCAGCAGGGTCATGGAATTGCCCTCCCGGCTGACCTTATAAAGGTGGCGCCAGCCATCTTTTTCACTGGTCCAGGTGAAATACTGTTGCTCCTCCAACCAGATCAAATTGTCATGAATATCAAGAAAGGTATCCTCTTTTTCCTCCAGAATTCTGATCAGTGACATATCATTACTGTCTCCGATCCAAACGGTATTTGTATTTTGAGACCGGTTTAATTGCTGGATCATTATCTCCTGAGAACCGGGTATATAATCCATCCTGGCCAGGTAATTGTTCTGCGGGTCGCCGGGAATAGCAAACCATTGGGTATCTCCTCCCTGTGCGGGAACTACCCCAATTCTAACTGAGGAAAGTTTTTCACCTACTTTTGGATACGGAAGGGGAATAGTTTGAGAATAGATAGAATCAATATTATTTATCAAATAAAAGGCACCTATGTCTTTGGTGTTGGAATGCCAATAGGCAATCGTCTCACCATCCGGACTCCATCTAAAACCATCCCTGCAGCCCAACTCTTCTTCGTATACCCAGTCAAAGGTGCCGTTGATGATATTTTCACCCCTATCCTTTGTTATCTGGATAATCTCTCCGGTATCCAGCGATTCAACATATATATTGTATTCACTCACATAAGCCATTTTTGAGGCATCCGGAGAAAACTTGGCAAACATCAGGGTGCTGGCAGGAAGGCCATTTCCAAGTTTATCCAGCTTTCTGTTTTCCAGGTCCAATACCCAATAATCCCCCCGGGTGTGGTACCTCCACACTTTTCGGGTATTGGTGAAAATAAGTAGTTTCCGGTTGTCTGCGGACCAGTGGTAATCTGCTACCTTTAAGGGCTCCCCGGCACCTTCCGGAATTAATTCTTCGGCTGAAATAAGGGTGCTTCTGGTACCTGTGGCGGCCTCATAGCGGACAATGTCCTCTCCTCCCACCACCTGATTTTTCTCCAAGCTGGAATACCCATTCGAATCTTTCATCCACCGGATGGGACCAAACTTTTCTTGTTTAAATGTTTCTCTGGAAAATATTTGCTCCAAATTCAGATCTGTCTGAGAGCACACCATTCCAACAAAGGAAAAAAAATAAAAGCTTAGTAAAACAATCTTTTTCATTCTGTTTTTTTTATTAACGCTTGCACTATCCATGGGATTTAAACCAAAGTAAGGATCCCTTGGAATTAAAAACAGGCCATGAACTATAGCCATAAAGATATGGTATTTGAGAACAATTACTATTCCACCATTTTAACCAAAAGATATGGTATTTTAGCGTTGGCATAAAAATAAAATAAGAAACAGTATTTAAGGATAAGCAAGAATACCTAAATAATTAGTGAAAACGGATTGCCACCGGGGTTATAATGATTCAGGATAATCAAAAATCCCCTAATCAGATGGCTTTTTTTAGAATATTATTTCTGTATTCAAGCGGGGTCATTCCAGTAACACTTTTGAAATGTTTGTGGAAATTCGATAAGTTGTTATAACCTGAACTGTAACAACATTCTGAAGTGTTAAAATCATCCTGATACAATAACCTGCAGGCATTCGCAATTCTTACTTCTATCAAGAATCTGGAAAAAGTCTTTTGACTTTTATATTTAAAATACCTGCAAAAGGCAGTTGGTGACATATTCACCATTTCGGCTACCTGTTTCAGGGTTATTCTTTCGTTAAAATGACTCCGGATGTATTCAAAAACCAAATTTATTTTTGGTAAATTCTCTTGTACAGAATGGATAGGGACTCCCAAAGAAGAAATAAAATTTAAATTATTGTCTTTGGAAATGATTTGAAGGATATCTAATAATCCCAAAAAACGCTCGAACGAATTCATTTCAGGAAGTACCTTTAGTTTTAGGCTGACTGCTTCTTCCACGGTCTTAGAAATTTTCACTCCATAGATGGCAAAATCAATCAATCTTTTGATGGAATAGGCTTCCGGTATTTCATTAAGCGAATTCTTCAAGACATCCTGATTAAAAAAAACAGAAACGGCTTTTGATTTTCTGTGACCTGCCCTTCCGAAATTTACATGCTTGTTCCTGAAAACGTGTGGCAGGTTTTTCCCTAACAGGAAAATCTCATCTTTTTTAAAAGGTACTACGCTTTCAGCTACAAAAAGTGACCCTTCACCTTCCAGAATCAGGCTGATCTGGAATTCTTCATGATAGTGGATAGGTTCAAAAAAATTATCTAAATCCCAACACTCCACCCTGATGGTTTCTTCTTCTAATTTCGGTACTTTAAAGTGTAAAGGTTGCATTTGTTGGTCCAGGTAAATTACTTAACGAAATACTAATATTAAACTAACATAAAAGAAGATAGAATGCAAAAAAGTACACAAAAAAAAGCCAAATTGCTAAGATAACACACACAATGGCTAATATTTGAATATATATCCGCCTTATTTTTCCTTATATTTAGTATTAAACAAATCAAATCAGGAGATGAACTTTCCAAGTATATTTAATGATGTAGTAGGGCCTGTGATGAGGGGTCCCTCAAGTTCCCATTGTGCAGCTTCCTTACGGATTGGTAGGATCTGCCATGATCTGATGCAGGGGAGTATTTCATCCATTGAAATTGATTTTGACCCGGCAGGTTCTCTGGCCACCACCCATAAGGAACAGGGATCGGATATGGGGTTGTTTGGCGGATTTCTGGGTTGGGAGGCTTATGATGAACGCCTGGTCCATGCGGAGCAACATATGGGAGCCGCAGGCATTCAGGTAAAAATAAACATTAAAGATATTCAGGCCGTGCACCCGAATACCTATAAGATAACCTTGACCAATCCCTGGGAAACACATCAGGTCATTGCCATCTCTACCGGAGGCGGGATGATCGAGGTAATTGAAATTGATGGAGCAAAGGTATCTTTTGCCGGTGATAGTTTCCTAACCCTAATTTATACGACCGATCCTAAAAGCGCCCAGAACTACCTTCAGCATGAGATGTTCTATGACAGCCTGGAATTGCGCACGGGAGACCAGGCCTTTGTAGAGCTCAAATCACAACAAATTCCGGATGCCTCCCTTTTGCAGGATTTAAGAGAAATGGAGGCTGTTTCTTTGGTGAAACAAATCAGACCTGTACTGCCGGTCCTCACCAAAAAAAACCAGAAAGTCCCTTTTATCACCTGTGATGAAATGATGGCCTACAACAAGGAAAAAAATCTAAGTTTATGGGAACTTGCGGTCAGGTATGAGAGCATCCGGGGAAATATCCCGGAGGAGGAAGTGCTTTCCAAAATGAATGACATACGGAAAATCCTAAAAGATGCGGTCAGTACGGGCCTGAAGGGAACAAGTTTTGAAGATCGTATTCTGGGCCCCCAATCCGTGAAATTCAAATCCCTGATGGAAAGTAAAAAACTGGTGGATGGAGACGTACTAAACAAAATCATCATGTACGTATCCGCCATTATGGAAGTGAAAAGTTCCATGGGGGTAATCGTGGCCGCACCCACCGCGGGATCCTGTGGCGCCATGCCCGGAGCCGTGCTAGGTGTATCCGATGCATTGGGGATTTCAGATGAAGACACGGTGAAAGCATTGATGATCGCCGGTCTTATTGGTGTTTTTATTGCGGCTCATTCTACATTTGCTGCCGAAGTCGGCGGTTGTCAGGCCGAATGTGGCTCTGGTTCTTCCATGGCATCGGCTGCCATCGTCTACTTGGCTGGAGGAAACTTAAACCAGAGTATTTCCGCTGCCTCCATGGCGCTCCAAAGTTCTTTGGGAATGATCTGTGACCCAATAGGAAACCGGGTGGAAGCACCCTGCCTCAACAAAAACGTCATGGCTGCGTCTAATGCCCTATCCTGCGCTAATATGGCTTTAGCTGATTATGACCATTTAATTCCTTTGGATGAGGTCATAGAAACCATGTACGAAGTAGGGAAAAGTATTCCCAACACTTTGAGGTGCACCAATTTGGGGGGCTTATCCATTACCAAAACGGCAAAAGAAATCGAACGGAAACTGGGAAAACAGCAATTTTATAAAAATTGCTGACAGCAGGACTTCAAGGCTTAATTCCTGAATTCCACTATTTAAGTTTTACCCCCTTTCGTTAATTTTCCCTTTTATCCCTATGCATTAGGATTTCTCCCGCGGACTGACCCTGAAAACTTTCAGGACATCCAAAAAGGAAAGATGCTCTGCGGGATTTGTAATCCCGTGGCACAGATAAAGGGGATTTGCAATCCCC
>JBBDSB010000392.1:0-4094 GCA_040905205.1 Cyclobacteriaceae bacterium | reverse complement strand
TCAGAGGCAGGAATTAGATACCTTTTTCGGCTAGGTGTTTTTCGAGGGATTCACGGATCTTTCCTGAAGGCCTATCAGCCGATGGATCAATTACTTTCCCCTCCTCATCCAAAAGTAAAAATCTTGGGATGGAATTAACCATGAAATGTTGGGTAAGGTCAGACTTCCAGGCATTTTCGGCAAACCACTGAAGGCCATGCATATTTTTGGCTTTTACCATCTTTTCCCAAGGTTCCCTGTTATCGTCAATCGACACCGTTAAAAACGCCACAGGTTGATCTTCATATTCTTTTTTCAACTTATCCCAATGGGGATGTTCGGCGATGCATGGCCCACACCATGTCGCCCAAATATCAATGTATACCAGCTTACCTTTCAAATCACTCAATTTTACTTCCTCACCGTCAATGTTGGTAAAGTTAAAATCAGGAACATCTTTTCCAGTGCTAATCGGTTCCCATTTATCCTTTGCTTTTTCAAGTTTCTCAGCATACTGTGGGGACTCATTTTCTTTCATGAACTTATCATAAGATGCTTTTACATGGGCAGGTCCACGGGAATCCATTTTTGACTTTATCGATGTAAAAATGAAATGATCCTTGATGCGTTTATCTTTCAATAATGAATCAATGGCAAGCATTCTCGGATTATCATAGGTACTTTCTCCCGATTTGAATGAACTATCACTTTTCATGATTTCATTGGAAAGATTTGAAATCCGTATGTCAATCAATGTGGTGTAGCTCCATACTTTTAGAAGGTGCTTTTGATCCAAAGAAATGGCGGCCAATTTTGCATTCACTTCGTCCATAGGAAAATCTATTGAATCCTGTGGTTTTTTGGTCGCATAAGCATGGTAATTTGGATATTGCAAATCATATAAGAGGGGTGCGTAGGAGAAATATCCTTCTTCTTTGGCGATGAATTCGGGATCAACATTCTCCTGCCTTTTAAATTCTGCAAATTTGACTTTTGAAAGTGCAAAAAGGCTGTCCTTTATCTTCAGATATTCCTCCTTTGGATTGGCCATCAATTCTATCAGGTAATTTAATCCGCTTTCGTTATCGCTTTGTGTCTTCTCATTGAGATACCTGGTTTCCTTTTCATGATCTCCCTGAACATCAAATGTACCGGAGATGTCTTTGGCATCTGCGGTGAGATAAATGCTGTCTCTCGGACTTAGATAAAGGTCAAAACGGGTTCGTCCTGAATGCAAAATATAATTTGAACCTTCATCGCCTTCAAATACCAGTTTAAAACCACCTTCATCATCTGCTTTGACACTAGCTATATCACCTTCCTGGAAGAGGGTGATTTCTTCTGATTCAAGATTTTCGATTTTTCCGGAGACGATTACGGTTGAATCCTGAGATTCTGATTTTTGGGAACAGGCAGATGACAAAATCAATAGAACCAGGGGAAACTTGATGAGTTTTCTCATATATCAGATGGTTTAAGGGAATGAGGGATAAAATCAGTATTTTGGTCAATCTTTGGCAGGATTTATTATATTTAAAATTACAACGAACTTTTTAATATTAAAAGTTAAAAAACCCTAAAACCCGGCTGGGTGTAATTTGCTATGAACGTAGAGGATTGTGTGCCTATCGACTAATGAGGGTCTATAGGTCTATGGGTTAATGTGCGTGGAGGATTGTGTACCTATCCACGAAAGAAGGTCCCCCTCTGGGTGTAATTTGCAATTACACCCCCTTATCCTTTAGTTGAAATACCGAGGCATTTGCAATGCCGGAATCCGGTGACAGGACCTGAAACAGGTACAATTTACGGGAAATTTATAATTAGTCCGTTTCTTTTTTTCCAAAAACTCCGTTATCTCCGGCCAACCTTCATAGGGGATTTTTTATGGCATCCAAACGGTTTAAATCAAACCCTAAACCAATCGTTTGTAAAATGGTATTTTTCCGGTATATTGGATTCAGTTTTTGGCACTTCGAAAATCCAAACCATCAACCATTCAAAACACAGTCCTTTATATAATCCTGAAATAGCTGTAACTCATGGAGCCCGTAACCACCACTTGGCTGATGACCACACTAATCGGTGGTTTTCTAGGAAATAGAACCACTTTTGTGAGCAATGTAATCCAACTTGCCCAACAACTCAGTCAGACGACGACTTTGGATTCTGATAGATTACAAAAAGCCAGAGCATTATTTGAAGAAGGTAAATATCAAGAACTCAACAAAGTGCTCAATGAAGAAGATATAGACCGCAATATTGCTCAATATGAAGAAAAAGGAAAAATATTAGCGAATGAACTCACCATCAAAGCGCAAACTACTGTTCTGACAAAGGAGAAAGGATGGTTTGAAGAAAAAAGGCCTTTTAAAACACATTCCATCCGCTCGACTTGTTGAAAACTATATTCTTTGTTGACACATAATGCGAAACAGCGACTAAACTCAACCTATGAGAACATTAAAGCAAGAATCAAAAAAATACTCGAATAAAAAGAAGGTCTGCAATCAACAACTAAAATGAAGAACAAAGATTAAAAATGACCCCCGAAAAACTCAAAGACATACTGCAAAAAGGTGAAGGCATAGAAGTGGAGTTCAAAACCTCTCAATTTGAACTGAACAAAGATGCTTTTGAATCCATTTGTGCCTTTCTCAACCGCAGAGGCGGGTATTTGCTATTGGGGGTGAAGAATGACGGAACAGTTGAAGGAGTGATTGAAGATTGCGTACAGGATATTGTCAACAACATTGTGACCAATGCCAATAATCCGCAAAAGCTCAGCCCACCGTTTTACCTGTCAACACAGGTGATCGATTATGAAGGAAAGAAAGTGATCTACGTATATGTGCCAGAAAGCTCGCAGGTACACAGCACCAACGGAAAGATCTTCGACCGGAATGAGGATGGAGATTTTGATATTACCCGGCAAACTGAGCAGGTTACTCAACTTTATCTGAGAAAACAAACCACCTACTCGGAAAACCGGATTTATCCTTACCTGAAACTATCTGATTTCAAACAAGAATTATTCAGCCGTGTCCGAACACTGGCCAAAAACGAACGGGCAGACCATCCCTGGCAGGACATGACAGATGAAGAATTGCTGCGTTCAGCCGGATTGTTCAAACACGACCACCAGACCGGGAATGACGGTTATACACTGGCATCGGTATTGCTCCTCGGAAAGGATGAAGTTATTCAAAGCGTTTTGCCCCACCATAAAACAGATGCCATACTCCGGGTAGAGAATGTAGATCGCTATGATGACCGGGATGACATTCGAACCAATCTTATTGAAAGCTACGACCGACTCATGGCTTTTGTACGAAAACATTTGCCGGACAAGTTCTACCAGGAAGGAGAACAACGTATCAGTCTCCGTGACCGTATTTTCCGCGAAGTGGTCGGAAACCTGTTGATTCACCGGGAATTTGTCAACGCCTTTCCTGCCAAACTCATTATTGAAAAAGATAGGGTATTGACTGAGAACTGGAACCGTCCACATGATGGTGGCGTGATTGACCCGGCTAACTTTTCACCTTATCCCAAGAATCCTGTAATCGCCAAGTTCTTCAAGGAAATCGGCCGGGTGGACGAATTAGGTTCAGGCGTTCGGAATACCTTTAAATATTGTGGCATTTACACGCCCGGAACCAAGCCGGAATTCATTGAGGAAGATATTTTCAAGACGATCATTCCGCTGAAGACCAGGGACGGAACTACCCAAATAAATACCCAAAACGCTACCCAAATGACTGCCCAAATTATCTCGGAGAAAATTATTGAGCTTCTCAGGCAACATCCGACTATGAGCAGAAAGAAGCTGGCGGAAGCATTGGGAGATATAACCGAAGATGGAGTTAAATACCATTTGAACAAATTGAAAGAAGAAAAAAAAATTAAACGTGTTGGCGGAACAAGAGGAAAATGGAAAATAAACGTTTAAATGAAGATAAAAATCAATTGGCCCATAATTGGCTCAATAGGCTCATGAAGGGCTCACTATGGTCTCATGATAGCCAGCCCAATTTTGTACATTGCCATCCTCATTCCAGGGGTGGCAAAGAGCAAAAAGCCAACGCACGGCTGAGTGCTAACAAGAAAATGAA
>JBBDSB010000391.1:0-34347 GCA_040905205.1 Cyclobacteriaceae bacterium | reverse complement strand
ATTAATGGTCAATGCAATTAATTGTTCAATAAGTGCCCATTTTGATCAATTGAATTATTCAGGTGGTTTGACAAAATTAATTAATCCGGCGGAATGTTAAAGGCTTAAATTAGGAATGAATATGAAACGGAATTTAGGTTACAAATTTTTTTTGGGGTTTTCTTTTACATGGCCTTTTATTCCTATTCTGTTTTAGGCCAATATGTACAAAATGAACCTAAAAATATCACAGAGGGAGAGATTCCCGTGGGAAAGCCGGGGAGTTATGACCAGGCTGGGTCCACTTACATGTTGGTAAATGATATTTCAAGTCCCCGATCTGCCATTTTTTTGGGGAAAGATGTGACCCTGGACCTCAATGGCTACACGATCACTTTTGCAGATACCAGCTACCAACAACTGCCCAATTACAGTTTTGAAAAGGGCTTGGAATCCTGGGATCTTTCCAAGGCCCCCAATGCCAAAATTGTGGGAAAGGAAGTCCATGTTCTCGTTGGTGACAGTGTTCTTAGTCTGTCTAAAGGGGAAGAAATCGTCTCAGAATACATTCATTTACCCATTGAAAACCGATCTTACCTGGCCATGGTAGGGGTGGCGAAAACGGAAATGAGTGTCAGCATTTTTGTGGAAGATGAAAAAGGTAGATCCATCATCTGCAACACCCAATACCTAGATGGGTATAGACAGAGCAGTCCCGTTGAAAAGCGGTCCCCCAGGCTGGGGGGAGGCTTTGTCTTTGCTCATTTGAATGGTTTGAATTCCGGGAAATACCGTATCAGGGTAAAAGCGGAAACAGATTGCTTGCTGGATCATATTGATATCAGGCCTTCCATGGATGTTGGTATAGGGATTGTAGGGGAAACGCATTCTTTAGGCCATAATGATCATTTGCAGGAAGATAGGCATACCGCATTCTTCGATTACAGCCTGGATGCTATATTGTCCAGCCCCCTTCCCGAAGTCCCCCATGTGAAAGGCAAGGGTACAGTAACCATAAGAAACGGCGTTATTAAAAATGGAGTACCAGGCGCCATCAGCTTCGGGATTCAATCCACCGCAGGGGATGTTGAGGTGATATTGGATAATGTTAAAATTATCAATTCGGGTATCAATGCCATTGCTGCAGACCTACTTCAGGCCAACATCACCCGGTGCACCTTTGAAGTGGATAATCCTTTTATTATCAATAGGCATGGGTCTCAGTTTTATGGTGTTGATCTGAGAGGAGAAAAATCATCAGAAGTTTCTTATTCCTCATTTTATGGCGGGCAAGGGTGCCTTGTGTTTAAAGGAAAATTCAGTAAAATACATCATAATTTATTTGTGAACCGGCAAATGGTTACCAACCATTACAGCATTATGGCCATGGGGGACAGTTCCCTGATTTTTGACAATATCATTAAACCGGAGATAGGTTCGGGAATTGAGATCTATAAGCATAAGGGAATTGAAATATTCAACAATGAAATTCATACGGCGGCTTCGCCTCCTACATCTGAATATGGCCATGACACCTACAGTACCACTGCTATCCGGATTGCGGATTACAATGCCTTGCCGGGTTCAAACGAAGGCTGTTTTGGAAACAAGGTGTACAACAACAGGATTTGGGTAACAGGATTTGATTTTCCGGATTTCCCGGATTATGTACCAATGGCATGGGCTGTCTTTTACAGTGCGAGTGGAGGGCAAAATGAAATTTTCGGAAATGAAATTTGGGTAAATGATGAAACTTTGGGCCTGAAAAATGAAACTTCGGCTTTTTATATAGGAGGGGGATCCATAGGTGGCCTGTTTTATGAAAACCGGATTACCACAAACGTCCCTGTTGCTTGGGTAGCTTCACCCTATGGAGGGGCGAAAGGCACTCAGATTTCCAGGAATACCATTATAAAGGCGGATGATGCTATGGGAGATTTTCCCGCTTTTAGGATGGGATGGTCAGGTAACTCCCAAAGTATTGCGGAAGGCATAGATCTGAAGTCCAATGTGTTGAAAGGCATGGATTTTGGCATTAAGGCCACAGACCAGTTGCATGAATACTCCCTGTGGTGGACATTAAAAGTAAAAATAAACCAACCTGGAGATGAGGGGGATACTGTCAGTGAGATTCTTTTCCTGGATAGCAATGGTGAGGAAGTGTTTATTTTGAAGCCGGAAAAGGGTAAGAAAGAATATGAAGTGGAATTAAAGGAATTTTCTGTTGTAAAAGGGGAAAAATTGATTTTTTCTCCCTATACTTTGAAATCAGGTGCAATTGAACAGCGAGTCGATCTTGATCAAAATAAAGAAATTGATTTAAATTCTAAACTATACCAACGCCAATAGTAAAACTTTCGATATATCATTTTTATAGTAAAAAATTATCGTATACCTGTTTATTTAAAATTTTAAACTTATGATTAGTTTTTAATTTTTAGGGCGAAAGGCAGATTTCTATTTCTCAATGGAAAATTAATCCACAATTTTAATTTATGCTCAAGGGAGGAATCCAGGGGCCATAATTGGATTGAATATATTCCAACCACCACTTAATACCCGCATCAGGGTGCAGGTTTTTTACATTTTCATGGATATTTTCCACCTTTGAAAGGCCTCCGGGTTTCATAAAAGGCCCTCCAATGCCTTCTCCAGGTCCTTCCTGGAGCCAGTGGAGGCCAATAGGTAACCATTATGGTTATTAAGGTCTGATTTTGTTCCTTCAATTTGCCGTTCCTTTACCTTGTCGGAATAAACGCCAATTCGTATATTGTTGTAATACCCCTCCTCTTTGCTGTATTCCCCCCAATAGCCCCCTAATTACAGCGTAAAAGAAATACCTGCCCTGAACCACCTGCCGGGCATTTGCACCGTACCCGCTTCTATATAGTCCGTATTACTGATATTGGAAACTTCTGCAAAAAATCCAAGTGTTTTTAGCCGATTAAAATCAATCCGGGCATCCAATAAAAAATAAGGATCTAAAGCCATTCTTTCAAGGTAACGACTCTTGATGGTCAATTCCCAATTCTTTTTGAAATCCAGCTGAATGCCTCCAATAAATTGATGGCGAAGCGCATTGAGGGAATACCGGGATTCCTGGCCTTCCTGCTCTACCAAATTAGCATCTACAAAATTATAGGATAGGGATATCTCTTGGATAGTAAGGGATCGGTTTCCAGACGAAAATTGGTAAGTAAATCCTGTTTCCAATCCCTGAAAATTCACTTTGTTGAAGTTTTGGGGTTGCCAGGGACTGTTTTCATTGGGCCTTGTCCAGTCAATTAAATTATCGGTTTTCCTGCTAAAATAGACCAATTCGGCCCTTAGTCCATTTTTGGTAATTTTAATCCCCGCTTCATAATTTCTAGCCTTTTCCGGTTCCAATTGGTCGTTGCCGATGTTGGTTGGGCCCACATAATACAGGTCAGTATAGGTGGGTATCCTAAAACTGATGCCAAAATTGGCATAAGCCCTGATCATTGGAGAAATCTGGTAACCTATCTCAGCGCCTGGAAAATATTTCCAGTCATATTCATCATAATAATTGGCGTAAATACCAGCCCTGAGATCCCCTTTTTCCAAAAATTCCATCCGTTGCTCCAGAAAAGCACCCAGTAATACCCTGTCCCGTTCTCCAAGATTGTTGCTATTGATCGCTTCCCGTCTTCCTTCCAACCCAAACCCCAAGGTACCCATGCCGAAAGCATACCTGCCATTGAGCTCCAAAGCCAGCACATCGGTGTTATGATTGTTTTGGAAAAATGACGGGTCTTCCCGCACCAGTCTGAATTCATCGATATTTCTTCGCCAATAAGCCCGGGTATTGATGAAGGTGGTATTGTTTTCAAAACTATGACTTAAAGCTCCAAGGTAAGTTTGGACACTTTCCCATTGATCCGGAAAGCTGCTGGTGTAAAAACCGTTGGCACCGAAATCCCGGTTAGCATAGGCCATCATCAATTTTATGGAATTATATTGGTTGAGGTCAATTCCCCCCTCATAATATAAATTGGACACTTTATAATCCGAATTGTGCCAATGGCCCTCACTGGCATCATGGGAAAAGGATATGGTTTGCTTATAGTGGTTAATCGGCAATGCTACCTGTACGGATCCTCCCCGCATGCCAAAATCCCCTCCATAAAGGGATGCATGCGCAGCCATCTTTTCCGGTAGTTCGGTAATGATATTAATGGCCCCGGTGTAAGCATTTTGCCCATAGATTCTTGATGCTGGTCCTTTTAGGACATCTATCCTTTGGATACTTACCAGGGGTATGGGTATATTCATCATATGATGCCCGGTCTGGGGATCCGAAAGTTTTATTCCATTGACAAGCATGAGCGTTTGTTCGAATGAACCGCCTCTGATCCCTATATCCGCTTGAACCCCGCTTACCCCCCTCTGCCTTACGTCTACCCCAGGGGTAAAGGCAAGAATTTCCTGAAGACTTCGGGCCGGAGTGGTTTCAATGGCTTTTCGATGGATGATACTGATGTTTCTTGAACTTCTACTAAATGGTATTTCTAATCGGTTTTCTTTGATAACCACCTCCTCCAAGTCATACTCGGTACTATCAATCTGGGCAAAGGTCTTAACACATATAAATAGCACCAAAATAGGGGTAATTATTTTTTTCATAGGGGATAAAAGGTTAGGCGAATCAAATTACCGGGCTATTTTTTTAAAAAACAAATCCGGATCATAAAATTTAGAAGATATAAAAAGTTTGGACTTGGATCAATTAATGTTCAATTCATCCCATTTTCACCATTTTTGTAGGATTAAATCCGGATAACAGGTCGCTTTTTTTCCCTCCCATCAAAAAAGGATTTGATTTTTTTGTGTAAGCAGGTTTAGGTATTTTAGCAAAAAAATTCCATTTATTACTTATGAACCATAAAATCATAAATTATTTTGCGATATTTTTCCTGTTGATTTTCTCTATCAAACTTCAGGCACAGGAAGTAAAAGAAAATAACCAGGATGTTTTTAACGAATTCACCTATAGGAAGGGATCTGTTTACCGGTCTGCATCCGGTAAACCAGGCCCTGGATACTGGCAAAACCGGGCCGATTATAACCTGGAAGTGACTTTGGACGAAGTCGGGCATAAAATCATTGGCAAAGTGGCCATCCATTACACCAATAATAGCCCGGAAACCTTGGATTTTGTCTGGTTACAATTAGAGCAAAATCGTTTTATGAGGGATTCAAGAGGAACCCTCACCACGCCTATACAAGGGAACAGGTATTCTGGAGACATAGATGGAGGTTATACAATCAGTGGTGTAAATGCTAAGCTGGCAAAAAGAGGGAGTAAAGTTTCCGGAAAATACTTGATAGAGGATACCCGGATGCAGGTATTTTTTGATGAACCCCTTCCGGAAAAAGGTGGGGAGGCTACTATTTCTATGAATTTTGAGTATAAAATTCCGGAAAAAGGAATGGATAGAATGGGTAGGTTGAAAGTAGAGGATGGAACGATCTATGCCCTTGCCCAGTGGTACCCCAGGGTAGCAGTTTTCGATGACGTGGAGGGGTGGAATGTAGAACCCTATTTAGGGGCAGGGGAATTTTACCTTGAATATGGCGATTTTGATTACAAGGTGACGGTTCCATATGATCATATTGTAGTGGGATCAGGAGCGTTGCTGAATGCCGATGAAGTTTTGACTAGCACCCAAATGGAACGGATGGAACACGCTTCGGAAAGTGACACTACTGTTTATATTGTAACACCCAAGGAAGTGAACCAGCCGGAAAAAACCCGTCCAAGCCGGGAAGGTACACTGACTTGGCATTTTAAAATTGAAAATGCCCGCGATGTGGCTTTTGCTTCCTCCAAATCTTTTATTTGGGATGCTTCCAGGATAAATCTTCCAAGTGGAAAAAAAGCCATGGCTCAATCGGTTTATCCCAAGGAAAGTGATGGGCAAGATGCATGGGGTAGGTCCACCGAATACAGCAAAGCCTCCATCGAACACTATTCCGAACGTTGGTACGAATATCCTTATCCTGTGGCAGTGAATGTGGCAGCGGACATCAATGGTATGGAGTATCCTGGTGTGAATTTTTGCAGCTACCAAAGTAAGGAAAAATTCTTATGGAGTGTAACAGACCATGAATTTGGGCACAATTGGTTTCCCATGATTGTAGGAACAAATGAAAGAAAGTTTGCATGGATGGATGAAGGGTTCAACTCATTTATCAATCATTATAGTTCTTTGGAATTTAATGAGGGTGAATACGGCTCACAATTGAACCAGACCAGAAGGTATGTCAATTGGCTTACCAATCCCGACAGAGAGGGAATAGACACTTACCCCGATGTGGCCAACACCTCCAACCTTGGAATGATTGCATACATGAAGCCGGCCATGGGATTGGTGGTCTTGCGAGAATATATATTAGGGGAAGAACGGTTTGACAATGCTTTTAAAGCCTATATTAAAACCTGGGCTTACAAACATCCGCAGCCCAATGATTTTTTTAACATAATGGAAAATGTGTCCGGTGAAAATCTTTCCTGGTTTTGGAAATCATGGTTTTATGGTACAGACAACATTGATCTTGCGGTGGAAAATGTGGTACCTTACGGTAATAAGCAGGTCGTTATCTTGTCCAATAAGGGAGGGGTTCCTATGCCGGTAAAATTGGTAATGACCTACGAAGATGGTTCCGCGGAAGAGGTGACATTGCCTGTGGAGATATGGCAAAGAGGTGACCAATGGAACTATCTCCATCAAAGCGGCAAAAAAATATTGTCCGTTCAGATAGATCCGGACAAGTTACTTCCGGACATCAATATTGCCAATGATAAATGGCCGTTAAATATATATGAATAAACCTAAAAAATGCAGCCCATGGGCTGCATTTTATGGTGTGTTTAAAAGGGTTAATATTTTTACCAATGAGAGCCGGTTACCCAGGGGTTAAAATTCATCATTGATTTCCAACCAATATCCATCCGGGTCCTGAATATAAATCTGTTTTACGCCGTCTGGCCGGATGTTGATTTCCCCTTTTTTACCAGGAGCATCTTCAAAGGAGATGTCCTCTTCCGCTAACCTTTCGATAAATTTATTCAGATCAGACACACTGAAACACAAATGGTTGGTTTTATTAATGCTTGGATTGGTCCATGGTGTTTCCCTTTCAATCAAATGAAGCGATATTCCTTCTCCAATTTCAAACCAGGTATGTAATCCATCTTTAAATGGCTCTTCAATTTTTTTAATACCAACCGTTTCTTCATAAAACTGACTGCTTACCTTAAGGTCTTTTACATAGACGGAAACATGGTTGATTTTGGTTTGACTGTTGGCGCTCATCGATATGGATAATAAAATAATTAGAACAAAGAAATTTTTTATATGCATTATAAATGTGATTTTACTGGGCTTGAATTTAAATAGAATTTTGAAAAAAGGTCAATATAAAAAAAGCCAAGAAGCAATTCTTGGCTTTTAGGTAATTTCTTGGACCTCATTCTCCCACAATGGCTAAACTTTCTGCCTCTTGAAGTAATTTGATGGCCTGTTGATAAATTTCATTATTTTTATTGAAAATTTTATAGAATGCATTTTCATCATAAATGTTTCTAGCCAGGTAAGCCTTGATCAATGTTTTGAGATAGGGTTTGGATTTTTCGAAATCCTTATCAATAAATTTTACCTCATTGGATTCACCTAATTGGACCAAATCGTCCAGCATGGCATCGGATACCTCAAAGTTGTCGTAAAAATCTTCGAAGGCCATTGAGTCAAACTTCTTTTTGTGTTTTTCCTGATAATCCAAAATGAATTCCCTGGGTGATTCTGATGAAAACAAACGGTTAACATAGGCACTGGTCAGGCTGGTATCTAAAGGCACAAAGTAATCCGGCATGATACCACCACCTCCGTAAACAGTTCTTCCTTTAACAGTTTCATATTTCAGACTATCATCAAAACTGATGCTGTCGGCACTGAAAAATTCCCCATGTTCCAGCCTGTTAATAAAATCCATGTTGTAATCATCTTCTCCTTCACCATAAGGTTTCTGGATGGAACGTCCGGAGGGCGTAAAATACCTAGCAATGGTCAGTCTTAATTCGGCCCCATCAGATAGATCGATGGGCATTTGTACCAAGCCTTTGCCAAACGACCTTCTGCCAACAATTAATCCCCGGTCATTATCCTGGATGGCACCTGCCACAATTTCTGAGGCGGAGGCACTTCCTTCATTCATCAATACGATTACCGAACCTTCTTCAAAGGCACCGGGCCTTAAGGCATAGGCTTTTTGGCTATACCTTTTTAATTTTCCTTCCTGAGAAACGATGAGTGCATTATCTTTTAAAAATTCATCGGCAATATTGATGGCATGGGTCATGTAACCTCCAGGATTGTTTTGCAAGTCTAATATCAATCTGGTCATGCCTTTATCCTTCAGTTCGGATATGGAACTTTTAAATTCCTCATGGGTGGTGGCAGCAAATCTCGTGATTTTTATATAACCTGTTTCATCATCGATCATGTAGGTGGCATTGACACTATATTGTGGGATTTTATCTCTGGTAATGGTAAAGTCCAGTAATTCCTGCTGTTGTTTTCTTTTGATTCCCACCTCTACTTTGCTTCCTTTTGGACCCCTTAACAAGTCGAACACGTCTTCATTTGTGACACCTGTTCCAGCAACGGTTTCGCCATCAACTTTAATGATCTTATCCCCGGATAACAGACCGATTTTTTCAGATGGCCCCCCTGTTATGGGCGAGACCACATATATCGTATCCTTAAATATTCCGAATTCTATACCAATACCATCAAATTCACCTTCCAACCTGGATTTTTCCAGGACGGCATTCTCTGCTGGGATATAACTTGAATGAGGATCCAACTTACCCAACATTTTTTCAATACCGAATTCTACCAATTCATTGGTGTCGACACTGTCCACATAGTCCCTGTTGATATAAGTAATGATTTCCTGCAATTTGTATATGGCAGATTTTAAATCATTTCTATCTGATTTCGGTTCAGCAAATGTCGCTCCTATCCAAATCCCGGCTGAGATGCCAAGGGCAAGAAAGATGGGAAGCCTTATTTGTGATTTTGTGTTTTTCTCTAGACTCACGTTTTTTCCAATTTAATATGATAATACGAGGAAATGGGCCCCTTAAATTTAATTGATTTTTATCAAATATACAATTTAACATGAATTTGAGGCGTTTCGTTTAGATAAACGTAATAAAATAAAAATCGATGCCGTAGGGTACCATTTTTTAAGTTAATTTATTTTAATTTTGTATCGATGTTTCCTTCAGAAAACCTACATAAAAAATCAATCGGGGAATTGGTCCGAGCCAATTTCGGGCTGGCGGGGATTTTGCATAATTTTGGCATCAGCTTTTTCCAACATGAACAAAATTCCCTGGAGGAGGTATGTTCCAATCATAAGGTTAATCCAGCTCAGGTCATTTCAGCTTTGGAAAACTGGGCAAAAAACATTGAACCAACCACTGAGGAACTTTACCTTCATCCCGTAGAAGTTTTGGTTGGTTACCTGAAGAAAAAACACCGCTACTTTATCCGGCAGGAATTACCATTCTTATCCAGCATGGTGGAAGGTATCCTGGCAGGTCCAAAATATGAGGGTTTGCTGGCTGATTTAAGGTTGATGTTCCCCCTTTTTGTTGATGATTTTATCCATCACATTCACGAGGAGGAAGATACCCTATTTAAAAGAATTGCCGATTTTCAGAAAATCGATAAAAATGGGATCCCACTGGCAGATGCGGTGCAAATATTTGAGCTGCCGGCCATTAAAAATATGGCAATGGAACATGAAGACCATGATGATGAAATGGAAGGAATCAGAAAATTGACTTCTGATTATTATTTAATTGAAGCCGCACCCATGGCCATGAAAATCCTATATTACGAATTACAAAAACTGGAGAATGAATTGATAATACATGCCAAAATTGAAAACGACCTGTTGTTTCCCAAGGCAGTTGAATTGGAAAAAGAGGTGAAAAGAAAACTTTTATCCTTAATAAAATTGAATTAATGGGAAGGATTTTGGCCATAGATCTGGGAACCAAAAGAACCGGACTGGCCGTTACAGACCCTTTGGCTATTTTGGCCAATCCTCTGGAAACCATACCCACCCACAACTTGTTACCTTACCTCAAGGGTTATCTTGAAAAGGAGAATGTTGCCGCCATCCTTTTGGGTTATCCGATGTCCCTGGATGGGAAGCCTACAGGCATGACCGCACCCGTGCTGAAAATGAAAGAAATCTTGGCCAGGAAATTTCCGGACAAGAAAATTGAATTGGTGGATGAAAGGTTTACCTCCAAAATGGCCATGCAATCCATGATCACCATGGGCAGCAAAAAAAAAGACAGAAAAGAAAAAGCAGGTAACCTGGATAAAATCAGTGCTGCCATCATATTACAAACTTATTTGGATAAATTATGATATATCCTATCGTTGCTTACGGTAATCCCATATTAAAAAGAGAAGCATCAGATATCAATGAGGGAGAAGATGTAAACCCTTTGATAACTGACATGTTTGATACCATGGAAAGGGCGAATGGCGTTGGTTTGGCTGCTCCTCAAATCAATAAGGGCATACGTTTATTTGTAATCGACAGCCATTTGATGTTGGAAGAAGAAGATGAGGAAAAAGGGGTGAAAAAAGCCTTTATCAATCCAATCATTCTGGATGAATATGGTGACAAATATATATTTGAAGAGGGTTGTTTGAGCATCCCGGAGGTCAGGGCAGAAATTACCAGACCCGAAAAACTCACCATAGAATACTTTGATGAAGACTGG
The DNA here is from genome assembly GCA_040905205.1 of Cyclobacteriaceae bacterium. Taxonomy (GTDB): domain Bacteria; phylum Bacteroidota; class Bacteroidia; order Cytophagales; family Cyclobacteriaceae; genus Cyclobacterium. The sequence goes on along the minus strand of JBBDSB010000391.1, from coordinate 23,534 downwards.
AATCTTAGGGAAGAGGAATTTTCGGGAATGGCTGCCAGGGTAATCCAGCATGAATACGATCACCTGGAAGGGATTTTATTTATTGATTATTTAAAGGGCCTCAAAAAGAGAATGGTGAAAGGTAAACTATTGGACATCAAAAAGGGCAAAATCCCCACAGACTATAGAATGGTCTATCCCTAGTTTTAGTTCAGGTGGGGAGGTACAGCTTTTATATTTACAATAACTAAATCGTGGATTTTATGAAAAACCTTGTCTTGGCTTTGTTCCAGTCAAATCTTCATTGGCAGGATCGAGAGGCCAACCTTGCCATGTTTGAGGAAAAAATCTGGGAATTGGACCAGGATGTCGACATTATCGTTTTGCCGGAAATGTTTACTACCGGATTTACCATGAATACTTCCAGATTTGGTGAACCAATGAATTTCCATACCACCAAATGGATGCAACAGATGGCTTCTCAGACCAAAGCCATAGTCACTGGAAGTTTGATCATCAATGAGGGAGGAAGGTTTTTCAACAGGTTATTGTGGGTGATGCCGGAAGGCCAGGTTAAATATTATGACAAGAGGCATCTGTTTAGAATGGCGGAGGAAGATAACCATTATGATATGGGCAGAAAAAATGAGATTTTTGAATGGAAAGGTTGGAAAATTCTTCCCCAGATTTGCTATGACCTGCGATTTCCGGTATGGTCCAGAAATCAGGTCAGCTCCGAAGGAGAAATGGTTTATGACCTTTCCTTTTACGTGGCTTCCTGGCCTGCACCAAGAGTAAGTGCTTGGGATGTCTTATTGAAGGCCAGGGCAATAGAAAACCTGTGTTATACCATTGGGGTCAATAGAATTGGAACAGATGGAAATGGAGTAACCTATTGCGGCCATTCAGGTGCGTATGACTATAAGGGAAATGACATGGTATTTGCAGGTGAGCAAGAACAGGTAGTCACGGTATCACTGAATAAAAATGAACTTTTGGCATACCGTCAAAAATTTCCTGCCTGGAGAGATGCGGACAACTTTGAAATAAGGTGAATTTCATGGGTTAACCATTAACTTTTTATAGATGCTGTTATGGTGACTATCGGTGATTTCCAAAATATACAATCCGGGGTTTAAACCAAATAAGTGGATGGTATTTTCAATGTTTCCCTGTATATTCAGGTACTCATATACCACTTTTCCGGATAAATGGATGATGTTTAAGCTGATGTCTCTATTGGAAATGATTTTTACCAGGCCATCCATTGCCGGATTGGGGTAAATTCGCGCCTTTAAATTTTCTTTCTGTACCGGGGATTCCTGATTAACCAGCTTAAGATACTCCAGACCACCTGCCCTTGTTCCGATTAATAAATCATGGCGGTCTCCAAAAATATCCGGAAGGAAGGTGATCCATGAATTTCTCCCAAACCTTGATTCGGAAAATATTTCTTCACCAATTTTTATTGCTAGCGGTCCCTTTTTGGCATCAGAAACAAAATCCGTGGCCTGCATTAAAATGCCTCTTTGGTCAATGGCCGTCAAATAAGGTCTTGGACCTGAATTGACGGCCACCGATAAGCCCCTTGAAACCGGATTATCAGAAAAGTCCAAATAATTTTTTTCCAAAAGTTTCATTACTATTCCATTTTCCAATCGGGCGGAAAACAAAACCAATTCACCCGTCTGCCGGGCCAAAAGCATGTAATCCTTTTCGCCATCATGAAAAAAATGAATTTGGTCCAATCCCCGTAAAGTAAAACCCGGAAGGGAAAAGGGCTGTAATTCCTCAGGAGTTTCACCAAAGGAATAGAACATTTTTTTTGTGGGGATGTTGTTCCGGTACTCATCCCCGGAAACAATATGAAACTTATTGCCATTGGAAGATTGAAAAAACTGGTGGCTGAGCTCGGTCAATTGAAGTTGGGATAGGTTCAGGTAATCGTTTGATACCCTCTCCAAACGGTTTTCCCTTAAGGCAAAATGAAATGCTTTGCCCAATACCTCTCCGCCCGACAGGGTATTGGCCGTGATAACCAGGTTTCCATGGGTACGGTTACCCTCAAAAGAAGGGCGGGCATTTTCGCCAAAATCCAACATTTCTTCCTGGAGGAAAGACCGGGTTTTGATCAGCGGGGCCTCCTCTAAGGGCATCCGGTACAGGCTTTGGCTATAGTCGATGTTGAAATTAAAGGAACTTTCTGATGAATTGGTGGTCACCACAAGGTCTTCCCCTATGGGATAAGCCGCATGAAAAATCGGAAATTCAGGCAAAGGTCCAACACCTGGAATGGTGGTAGTAAACCCATCAAATTGAGGAATTGGGTCCGAGCCTTTGTTTTCGAGAAAATAAAGGGTGGAACATTCATCCTGACCGATTAGCAAGTCACTCACCCCATCTCCGGTAAAGTCCCTGTAGAGCAGGGAATGTCCTCCGGAATGCTGTACTTTTATGTTTTCCAATTTCTCTGCCTGATTGATGGGAAGACCGTTGCAGGTAATCCCAAAATTGATCTGGCCACACCCACAAAATTCAAATGCCCCCCAACGGACCAGAGCAGAAGAAAATCCATCTATATCGTTTTCCCCTTTTCTTTCCTGGCTGGTATTTTTATAAAACTCAAGGTAATCCCCAGTGGCAAAATTAAAAGTGAGGATATCCAAATCCCCATCCCCATCTAAATCCTTGATTAAGGGAATGTCCAAAGTATTAGCGGTTAAGTTAGATCCATTTTCTAATCTCAGGAAATCCTGAGCTGTTTCCCATTCCGGAAATTTTGAGCCTGATGGGGTAATATTTTTATAGGCTTTTATACCAAAAGGACTTCCCGTAAACAGGTCTTTTTTACCATCTCCATCATAATCTTTCAAAACCAAAAATCCACTGATATCTTTTGGAAAATAATAAGTAGCATCAGGAAAATGGAGAAATTCATCATCTACTTGTTGAAATATTTTCAGGTTTCCTGCATTGATGTCCCAAATAACAAGCTCCTCTAAACCATTGCCATTGACATCCATTTTTTGAATTTGGGCAGCATTGATGCCCCCAGCAAAGGGCATGCTTAGCTTTTCTCCGGAGATTACTTCAATATCGTTTCCAAATTGATAGGTTTTTTGACCATATAATAATATGGTTGTCAACAGGGTAAAAGAAAGAATGATAAAGTATTTCATTTTTATGTTCAGGGTAGATCCTTCGGTCAATCAAGTAATTTTAATTTAAACGGTATAATTTGAAAGGGGATGTATTACTTTTGTCAAAAATGCCGGAATCTTTATAGAAGGTGAAATTAAAGGATAGTGTTAAGAAATTGAAGATACACCGCAAAAATTTTTAATGAGCAATGGTAAACAGAATAGAAGCACTTTATGACCATTTCCAGCAGGGTAGTGGTATCAGTACAGACACCCGTAAAATTGAGAAAGGGAATCTATTTTTTGCCTTGAAAGGCCCCAATTTTGACGGGAATCAATATGCTGATAAAGCCTTAGAAGCCGGGGCGAGCCTAGCCATCGTGGATGATGATAAAATGGCAAAAGATGACCGTTTTTTCCTGGTCGATGATGTTTTAATGGCATTGCAACAATTGGCCACGCACCACAGGAATCAATTTAATATTCCCATCATTGGATTAACGGGTTCCAATGGAAAAACCACTTCCAAAGAACTGTTAAATGCGGTATTGTCCAAAAAATACCAAGTCCTGGCTACCAGGGGAAACTTAAATAATCATATTGGCGTGCCGCTTACGCTTTTGGAATTGAAAGAAAAAACCCAAATAGCCATCATTGAGATGGGTGCGAACAGGCAGGGGGATATCATGGAGCTTTGTCAGATCGCACGGCCAACCCATGGCTTTATTACCAATATTGGGAAAGCTCATTTAGAGGGAATGGGGGGTCCTGAAGGTGTTCTTAAGACAAAAACCGAACTTTTTCAATTCCTTTTGGAAAATCGAGGAAAAGTCTTTATCAATACTAAACAACCTGTTTTCAACCACATGAGACATCGGTTTTCTGACCCGGTTTTGTTTCCGGGGAAAGATGATTTTTGTCCGGTGAAATTTATGGGTGCGGATCCATTGGTAAAATTTGCTGTGAAAGGTGAAAAGGAGGTTTTTACCAGCCAATTGATAGGAGATTATAATTTTGATAACCTTGCTGCCGCTCTTTGTATCGGGATTTTTTTTAAGGTTACCATGGAGGAAGCAATTGATGCTGTGTGCCGATACACTCCTGCAAACATGCGGTCTCAGTTGGTGGAGAAAAGAAGTAACCTGATCATTTTGGATGCTTATAATGCCAATCCATCCAGTATGGAGGCGGCGCTAAAAGCTTTTGGCACCATGAATAGGAAAAAACACAAAATGGTAATTTTGGGTGACATGCTTGAATTGGGAGATCACACCAGGATTGAACACGAAAGGTTGGGAGAAATTCTGAATTCCATGGAAATCGATAAAATTTGCCTGACAGGCCAACTGATCCAATATGCATTGCCAAAGGTACCAAAGGCACTTTATTTTCCTGACCCTTTTTCTTTGCGAAACTGGCTTCAGGATTCCCATCTTGAAAACCACCAAATCCTAATTAAAGGTAGTCGGGGAATGAAGCTGGAAGGACTCATGGATTTCATCTAAAGAAAAATTCTGTGTAAAATGAAGTCTTTGGAAACTGTTTACAAAGACTTCATTATGCCTTTTCTTACGCTTAAATGTGGATGGCCCTGTTATCGGTAGCTGCAAGGCAGGCTTCCCTGAAAGCCTCTGTATAGGTGGGGTGGGCGTGTGACATTCTGGCTATGTCTTCGGCAGAAGCCCGGTATTCCATGGCCACCACTGCCTCAGCGATCATGTCTGCTGCCCTTGGGCCGATCATGTGCACTCCAAGGATTTCATCCGTCTCTTTATCGGCCAAAACCTTTACCACCCCATCTACATCTCCACTGGCACGGGCCCTTCCCGATGCCATAAACGGAAATTTTCCTGTTTTGAATTTGATCCCTTTTTCCTTTAATGCTTCTTCTGTATAGCCTACTGCAGCTACTTCCGGCCAAGTGTAAACTACACCTGGGATCAATAGGTAATTGATATGGGGTTTTTGTCCCGCAATTTGTTCTGCCACCAATACGCCTTCTTCTTCGGCTTTGTGTGCCAGCATTGCTCCTTTTACCACATCTCCTATGGCATAAATATTTTTAACATTGGTTTTCAGGTGTTCATCCACTTCTACTTGACCTTTTTCGTTAATTTTTATACCAGTGGCTTCTGCATTCAGTCCCTCTGTATAAGGTTTTCGGCCAATGGAAACCAGGACATAATCCCCTTTGATGGAGATTTCTTTTTCTTTGGGATTTTGTGCCTTTACAGTGACTTCTTTGCCTTTCCTTTCCACCCCGGTCACCTTGTGTTTGAGGTAAAATTCAAACCCCAATTTTTTTAGGGATTTTTGAAGTTCCTTTCCCATGGTTTTATCCATGGTGGGGATAAGGGAATCCATGTATTCCAAGACGGAAACCCTGGCCCCAAGCCTGGCATAAACGGAGCCCAATTCAAGACCTATCACCCCCCCGCCGATTACCACCAGGTGTTTGGGAACCTCCTTAAGATTCAAGATTTCAGTAGAGGTGATGATTCTTTCTTTATCCAATGAAATAAAGGGAAGGCTGGCTGGCTTGGAGCCAGTGGCAATGATGATGTTTTTTCCTTCGATTTCCTGACTGCTTCCCCCTTCTTTGGTGATGATCAGCGTATGGGCATCTTTAAAGGAGCCTGTGCCCGGGTAAACATCTATCTTATTTTTTTTCATCAGGTATTCTATACCATCCACATTCTGTTTGACCACCTCCTGTTTCCTTGCAATCATTTGCTTAAGGTTGACCTTGAGGTCTTTAAGGTCAATACCGTGGCTCTTAAAGGTATGATCGGCATTATGGAAATGTTCTGAGGAGTCCAATAAGGCTTTGGATGGGATACAACCTACATTCAGGCAGGTACCTCCAAGGGTCGGGTATTTTTCTATGATAGCGGTTTTCAAACCAAGTTGGGCGGCCCTTATTGCCGCTACATAGCCGCCGGGCCCAGATCCGATTACGATTAAGTCGTACATTTTTTTTTCTTTTGGTTGGCGAATTAAGTATTCCCTGCCAACTTTGGTGAAAGGTTTGTTCTTAAATTTATTAAATCCCCAAAAGTAGTCTGGAAGGATCTTCCAGTAGTTGTTTTAACCTTACGAGAAAGCTTACGGATTCTCTTCCATCAATGATCCTATGGTCATAGGAAAGAGCCAGGTACATCATAGGTAGGATCTTTACCTCACCATTTACGGCCATTGGCCTTTCCACTATATTGTGCATACCCAAAATAGCCGCTTGCGGGGCATTGATGATGGGTGTTGACATCATGGATCCGAAAATACCGCCATTAGTCAGTGTAAAAGTCCCACCAGTCATTTCCTCTATGGTTAATTTGCCATCTCTTGCTTTAACAGCCAATCTTACCACTTCTTTTTCTATTTCAGAGAAAGAGCGCTTTTCAGCATTTCTGATGACGGGTACGACCAGGCCTTTTGGGGAGGAAACGGCAATAGAAATATCACAGAAATCATGATAAATAATTTCATTTTGATCGATCTGGGCATTGACCGCAGGCCATTCACTTAGCGCTGCACAGGCAGCTTTGGTGAAAAAAGACATGAATCCAAGGTTGACCTCATATTTGTCCTTAAACATGTCCTTGTACTGTTTTCTCAAATCCATAATGGGCTTCATGTTGACCTCATTGAAAGTGGTAAGCATGGCCGTTTCATTTTTTACGGAAACAAGCCGCTTGGAAATGGTCTTTCTTAAGGAGCTCATTTTTTCTCTCCTCGTATTCCTGTCAGCAGAGGTAGACTGAGTGGAAGTTTCTTCTTTTTTCCTGGGTTGTTCCTTTACCTTTTCTTTGCTGCTTGTAGCCTTTTCGGCCTTTTCAGCATCTTCTTTGGTGATTCTGCCATTTTTGCCGGATCCATTCAATTCTTTGGGGTCAATATCCTTTTCAGCAAGTATTTTTGCTGCTGCAGGGGAGGCATGCCCGGTAGCATAAGATTCCTTGCCCTCGGCAGATGTGGGGCTTGCTGTTGTTTCTCCCTGTTTTTTTGATGGTTCGGGAGCCTCTTGGTCTGGGGTACCCTCTGACACTTCAATTTTACAGATCAAGCCTCCGATTTCCAAAGTGTCACCTTCTGCGGCGACATGTTTCAATATTCCGGATGCTTCTGCGGGTAATTCAAATGTGGCCTTATCAGAATCTACCTCGGCAATAATTTCATCCAGCTCCACGTAATCACCATCCTCTTTCAGCCATGTGGCTAATGTCACTTCTGTAATGGATTCCCCAACCGTAGGCACTTTCATTTCTTTGACCTCTCCGGTAGCCTTGGTACCTTCACTTTTGGATTTTTCCGGTTTTTTCTCCTTTTCCTTTGGATCAGGAGTTTTTTCCTCTCCGTTCTCGTCAATTTCGCAAATGACAGCACCGATTTCAAGGGTATCTCCTTCTTCTGCTTTTATATGTAGGATCCCTGAAGATTCGGCGGTTAATTCAAAAGTGGCTTTATCGGATTCCAATTCACAAAGGACCTCGTCCATTTCTACATGTTCACCTTCTTCTTTGAACCACTGTCCAATGGTCACTTCGGTGATGGATTCGCCTACGGCAGGAACTTTAATTGCTTTACTCATCGGTTATCTGATTTTACCCTGGCAAATTGTTCCAGGTATGATCTGTCAATTAGGTTTTTAATATGATAAAGTTAGTTAGAATGGGGAAATTAGGAATTAATTTTCAAAGCTTTCTCCAAAATGTATTTTTGTTCTTCCAAATGCACCTTATGGTAACCGGTGGCAGGCGAGGCGCTGGGCTTCCTGGCAATAACATCCAAGTCGATATCCCTGTAGAGGCTTCTTACCATATAGGTCCAATAACCCATGTTTTCTGGTTCTTCCTGCACCCAAACCGTTTGTATGTTTTTCTGATAACCCTTTAAGGCCTTCAGGATTTGCGTCTTGGGCAAAGGATGGAGCTGCTCCACCCTAATGATGGCGACATCCTCAATTTTTTCTTTTTCCCTTAATTCTAAAAGTTCATAGAAAATTTTGCCAGAGCAAAGAACGATTCTTTTTGCTTTTTTGGGGTCAATTTGTTCATCCAATAATATTTCTCTGAAACCGCCTTTGCTAAATTCATTAATGGGAGAAATGACTTTGGGATTTCTGAGCAATGATTTTGGAGACATCACGATGCAAGGTTTCCTGAAATTCCAAGCCAATTGCCGCCTTAACAGGTGGAAAAAATTTGAAGGTTCCGTCACATTGGCCACTACAATGTTATATTCTGCGGCCATTTGCAGAAACCGCTCCGGTCTGGCATTTGAATGTTCAGGCCCCTGTCCCTCATATCCATGGGGCAAAAGCATTACCAGTCCATTCATTTTCTGCCATTTAGACTCACCCGAGGTAATGAATTGGTCGATCATAGTTTGAGCGCCATTAGCAAAATCCCCAAACTGGGCTTCCCATACCGTCAAAGCATTCGGATTGGCCATGGCATAGCCATATTCAAATCCCAATACGGCATATTCCGAAAGTAAAGAATTATAAATATAAAATTTACCCGTACGATCCTTCAATTCCTTCAGGGAGTTGTAGGGTTTGTTGGTGTTGGCATCATGAAGTACGGCATGTCTATGGGAAAAAGTCCCTCTTTGGCAGTCCTGCCCTGTAATTCTAACCGTTTTTCCTTCCAGCAAAAGGGAACCATAGGCCAACAGCTCAGCTGCTGCCCAATTCAACTTTTTGGTTTGGAAGAACATTTCCTTCCGCTGCTTCATCTGAGCTTCAATCTGCTTGATCGGTTTGAATCCCTTTGGCACCACCGTAAGTGCTTCAGCCACTTTTTCCAAATTTTCAATGGGTATGAAGGTATCCGGGGATTTCTCAAAATCTTCAGGAGAAGCTCTTTCCAATGCTTTCCAGGCTTTTTCAAAAGGTGAATAATTATAGGGAAGGGGTTTTTCTTTTACCATGTTCAGCCTGTCCTGTAAAAGTTGGCGGAATTCCTTGTCCATTTGTTTGGCCAACTTGGCATCCACATGTCCACGATCCAGTAAGGCTTTATTGTATATCTCCCTGGGATTGGGGTGCTTGGAAATGATATTGTAAAGTTCAGGCTGGGTGAATTTTGGCTCGTCGGATTCATTGTGGCCATGTCTTCTGTAACATACCATGTCGACAAAAATATCTTTATTGAATTTTTGCCGGAACTCTACAGCCAGTTTGGCCGCAAAAACCACCGCTTCCGGATCATCACCATTGACATGGATAACCGGGGCATCTATGATCTTGGCCACATCGGTGCAATAAATGGAACTTCTGGCATCATCAAAATCAGTGGTAAAGCCTACTTGATTATTGATGACAAAATGTATGGTGCCACCGGTATAAAAACCCTTCAGATTGGCCATTTGAGTGACCTCATAAACGATTCCCTGTCCTGCGACTGCGGAATCCCCATGAATAAGGATAGGGATCATTTTATCGGCATCATTGTTATAATGCTCATCAATTTTTGCCCTCACAAAACCCTCCACTACTGGGTTCACCGCTTCCAAATGGGATGGGTTGGGCGCCAGTTTCATTATCATCAATTTCCCGTTCTTGGCCGGCACCTCACTGGAAAATCCCATGTGGTATTTCACGTCCCCATCACCCATCGTAAGGTCAGGTTTAGCCGTGCCTTCAAATTCTGAAAATATCTGCTCGTAAGTTTTCCCCATGATGTTTGCCAGGACATTGAGCCTGCCCCGGTGCGCCATGCCGATCATTACTTCTTCCACACCCAGATCGGAAGCCTTGTTGATCAGGGCGTCTAAAAAGGGGATGGTGCTTTCTCCCCCTTCCAAGGAAAACCTTTTCTGTCCCAGGTATTTGGTGTGTAAAAAATTCTCAAACACCACCGCCTCATTCAATTTGGATAACACCCTTTTTTTTTCTTCCAGCGGAGGATTAAATTCCAGCGCTTCTTTCTCAATTTTAAGTCTGAACCAATCCAACATTTCGGGTTCCCTGATGTACAGGTACTCAAAACCCATCGACCCCTCGTATATCTTTTTAAGGGATTCAATGATTTTGGATAACTTCACATTGCCGATTCCGATTTCGTTTCCCGCCTGAAATTCGGTGTTAAGGTCATCTTTGGATAGACCAAAATCCTCTAAATCCAGTAACGCTTTCCTGTCCCTCCTTTGCCTTACCGGGTTGGTATTGGACCTCAGATGGGCCCTGGACCGGTAAGCATGAATAAGCGCCCTTACTTTTATTTCTTTGGGAAGCTGTTCCATGTCCATGATGGTACCTTTGGTGGCCAGGTTTCCGTTGACTACAGGCCGGCCATCGGCGACAGCCTCAGCACCACCATTTTCATCTTCGCCATACTTATTGATGGCAAATTCAAATCCATCAAAGAAAGCTTTCCAACTGCCATCTACCGAGGCAGCGTCCTTTTTGTAATCTTCATATAGCTCATCAATATAGGCTACATGGGCATTGGAGATATAAGAATATTTATCCATGGATATATTATGTTCTTGGGCAAAATTAGTTCATTAAGCCAGTATTTAAAAACTGCTTATCCGGTTATACAAATAAGTTTGGTTTTCAAACATTTTATAATTTAATATCAATAATTTATTTAAAAATAATTTATAATTCGATATTTTGTTCCTTTAATGTAGTTTTTTTAAATGCAGATTTGGTTTGTTCCGGATCATTCCCCTACAAAAAAAATCCTGTCGAGGTTTCATTTCATCCGTTATCCTCATAAGTGAATTCGAGGGGGTTTTGAAACTGGAATTTAAAACCTGTTTGAAGGAATTTTTCAGGTAATATTTGTTTCCATTTTTGATTGGTGGCAGGATGATAGTTTTTTGGGGGAGGAAATCCCATTTCTTCAGCGTTTTTTTCAAACACTTCCTTTTTGGAGGGGTGGAGGGGACTTACAATATTGAAAGTCTGGTTCCATAAATCCTTTTCGATGATCCACTCGATGGATTTAACCGCATCATTTCTGTGGATATAGTTTACCGGAGGATGTCCGATTACATTTTCTTTGGAGGAAAAATACCTGCCAGGCACCCGGTTTACTCCCAATAATCCTCCAAACCGGATTACGGTCAAATCGTATGACTTGGCATCCCAAAGTAAATCCTCCGCTTCCAAAAGTGCTGGGTTGCCTGTATTTTGCCTATTCAAAATTTCATTTTCTGTTGCGATTTGATTTTCATTGGGATAGACAGAGGTGGAACTGACATAGATGATCTTTGGGATACCGGCATTTTCAGCCATCACCTTTAGATGTTGGATTTGTCGGGGATGGAAATCATCCGGCTTTGTCCGCCTGGATGGAGGAATATTGATGAATAATATCTCTGTCTGGAAAAGCGTTTCCGGATTTTCTCCCTCAGGATCCGGACCAAGTTTAAAAATGGTGTTTTGAAAACCCAATTGTCTCAGGTGTCTGGACTTTTCTAAGCTGGTAGTACTCCCCAGTACCTTATTACCCTTTTTCTGCAGAATTTGAGCCAGGGGAAGACCCAACCAACCTAATCCTATAATGCTGATGGTCATGCTTGATTTGTTTCAATATGGATACGATAATTTTCCATTTTGGTTGGAAAAAGAGACCTGCCTTTTCTTTGAAAAAGAAGGGGAAATTTTAATAAAATGGAAACGCAATTCCATCAATCATGGAGGGATATTTCGGAAAAAGAAAAAAGGCTACCGTTTTTTTATCACCCTTTAATGCTTTTTAGGTACAGTTCCAAAAATATAATCCCATAGAGGCGTACTGACGCCAAAAGCAACATCGGGATCCTTATAATGATGTATGGAATGGTTGATCCAAAGTGTTTTAAAGATGTTTTTTGGGGGTTGGTACGCATGAACAATGAAATGAACCCCAAGGTACAGGGAATAACCAGCAAGAAAACCGGGAAGGAAAAACAGGGCATAGTACCCCATAACAAAACTAAAAACAAAATACAATATGGCTGCATATAAACCGGTAACAAATAGAGGCATGGCCAGCCTGTCTTTGTCTTTGGGGTAATCGTGATGTACGCCATGGAGGGAATATTGAAGTTTATCTTTCCATTTTCGGTCGGGAATCATGTGATACAGGTACCTGTGCATGATGTATTCCACAAAGGTAAAAAAGAGAAAACCACTAGTAACCAAAGAAAAGGATTCCCAAAATGGAATATATGTAGAGGATATCCCATAATACAGAGAATAAACACTAAGGCCTATAAACATAGTTATTGGGAGGCTAATATGCGTTCTGCTCAGCCGTTCCAAAACAGGATTGGCAAACATTTTGGCAGAACCATTGTTGTTAGGTCTTTCCAATCTTCCAATTTTTTTCATTGTATCATTTATTTCAACGATTAATGATGGATTGTCCTTTGTGTAAGATCAAAGTTAATAAGTTAAGCATTTATTTAGTCTATAGTCGCAATTTTAATGTAATTAAATTTAATACTGGATATAAATTTGCCACAAAACAATAGTTAAAAACTATTTTGCGGTGGACAATAAGGAATTTTCTATTGTTTTCAGGTAAAAGGATTCATATAAAGGTAAGATCACCGATATATCAAAAATCTTCGCCCTTTCCAAAGCTCGTTTTTTAAACCCGGGGAGATTTTCATCTTTCAGGATATAAAGGGCTTTTTCAGTCATTTCCTTAATATTTCCAATCTCACAAAGAAAGCCGGTTTCACCGTTTATGTTCAGTTCAGGAATTCCCCCTGCATTGCTGGTCAAAAGGGGAACCTCACAGGCCATCGCTTCCAATGCGGCCAGACCAAAACTTTCTTTTTCTGAAGGCATGAGGAAAAGATCGGCCACGGATAAGACCTCCTCAACCGCTTCCAGCTTTCCCAAGAACCGTACGTCTTCACAAGTCCCCAATTGTCGGCATAGTCTTTCCATTTGATCTCTTTCGGGTCCATCGCCCACCAATAACAATTTTACGGGGATTTTTTTCCTTATTTCATAAAACACATAGATTACATCTTCTACCCGCTTTACTTTTCTAAAATTGGATGTGTGGACCAAAAGCTTTTCATCATTGGGACAAATGGCCCGTTTGAAATGTTCTTTTTTTTGTTTTTTAAACCGGTTCAGGTCTATGAAATTGGGAATGACTTCAATATGATTGTCCACATCAAAATGTAATAAGGTATCTTTCTTCAAATCTTCCGACACAGCCGTAACCCCATCAGATTCATTAATACTGAAAGTAACCACCGGTTCATAGCTGGGATCTTTTCCCACCAGAGTGATATCTGTACCATGTAAGGTGGTGACAACAGGGATATTGATGCCTTGTCTTTTAAGAATCTGCTTGGCCATGTAGGCGGCAGAAGCATGGGGAATGGCATAATGGACATGCAATAAATCCAGTTTTTCATATTTCACCACATTTACCATCTTGCTGGCCAGTGCTAATTCATACGGGGCATGTTCAAACAAAGGGTAACTTTTAATGTCCACTTCATGGTAGAAAAGATTTTCACTGAAAAAATCCAATCGGGTGGGTTGTCTGTAAGTGATAAAATGGATTTCATGGCCCTTTGCTGCAAGTGCTTTTCCTAATTCAGTGGCCACCACACCGCTTCCCCCAAATGTAGGGTAACAAACAATCCCGATTTTCATTTTCCTGCCTTCCGTTAATCTTTGATTTAATTATTTAAAATCTTAAACACATATTTCGTTCCACTTTGTTCATTTTCCGGATAAAAGAATTTGGGTATTTATGGCCTGATAAATGATGTCATGAATTTCAGTTCTAACACTTTCCTTTAATAACCTGTTATTGCCGGCCTCTGGGTGGACCCGGTTGGAAAGAAAAATATATACCAATTGGTTTTCCGGATCCGCCCAGGCTGCGGTTCCGGTGAATCCGGTATGACCAAAAGTACTCATGGAAGCCAGGTTTCCAGCTGGCCCCTTGTCGTGTTCAGGATCTGGCTTGTCCCATCCCAGGGCTCTTCTGCTTCGAAATGATTGTTTGCCGATAAATTTTTCTATGGTTGCTTTCTCCAATATTTGAACCGTCCCATACTTACCTTCCTGAAGCATCATTTGCATGATAACAGCCAGATCATGGGCCGTGCCAAAAAGACCGGCATGGCCGGCTACACCGCCATATATGGCTGCACCCGGATCATGTACATACCCCTGAACCAACGTTTTCCTGAAAATTTTATCGTCCTCCGTCGGTGCAATTCTTTCCGGATCGAATTTCCTTAATGGCAAATAACCAAATTGATAAAGACCCAAAGGAGCGTAAAAATTTTGTTCCAGGAAATCCTCCATCGGTTGATTGACCAGCTGCTCTATCATTCGGTGCAACAAATACATCCCCACATCCGAGTAGCGATAACTATACCTGCCACTTCTGCTACGGTACCTTAGGTCAGAGTCCACGGTCCATTTCCATACACTATCGGGCAAAGCCTGGTGGGCAAACATGTCTTTGACGATAGGAATTTTAAAATCACCTGTCTGCCTTGTTCTGTAATAATCCTTATTCCATTCAATTCCATCAAGGGTCTGGGTATAATGAGGAATGTAAGGCAACAGCCCTGCTTCATGGGTAAGGATATTCCGGATAAGGATTTTTTCTTTATTGGAACCTTTCAATTCGGGTAAATATTCACCGATGGGGCGGTCCAAATCTATCATACCCCGCCCTTCTAAGAACATTAAAGCCTGTGTGGTGGCCATTACCTTGGTAATAGAGGCCAGGTCATAAATGGTATTGGTCTCTACTGGTTTGGATTGGGAATAATCATAATATCCATAAGCCTTTTCAAAGACCACATGGCCGCTTTTGGCTACCAGGACAACGCCTCCCGGTGAGGCCTTTCCAGCAATGGCCCTTTCCATTACCCGGTCAATTTTTAATAATTCCCTACTGTCCATTTCCTGGGATTCGGGGGTAGCATAGGCCAGCCTGTCGATGGATGTAGTAACCTGTCCATAGCCCTGCTTTAAATTACCACTTAATGTGATGGGCAGCTTTCCCATACCTGACCTTCCCCCAAACAATACCTGGGGAACCAGCTTTTCGGTGAAATCATTTTCTTCATAGGCCAGAACCAAATGATCCTGATTTTCAAAGTTTTTTGTAGCATAGGCATTTCCAAACAAAACGGTGACCACATTATGTTTCTCTTTAAGCCGTTTCAGGAATGCCATATCTCCGTTCCTGATCCCAAAATTTCTTTTTGGATTATTGGTCAGCCCCATCACGCCTACCACTATGGTATTAAAATTTTCAAGGTTGGTTTCCATGAAGCGGTAATTTTCAGCACCGCTATTGGATCTAAGGGTATAATGGGTAAATTCTCCGTATTTATCCAAATATTCTTTGAAAACCTTTCCCCTGCCTCCTAAGGTAATGGAAGCCATGTTTTGCAGGTCAAGATGTCTTATCGGTAAGAACTCATTTTGATTATTGATCACGGTAATAGAAGAGGCGTATAACTGTTCTATCATGGCTTTGGTGGAGAAATTACTGATCCTTTCCACCAATCGGTCTGTGTCAATTTTCTGTTCACGGTGAAGCCCGGCCCAGAATTTGGCATTCAAAATTTTCATAACCCGCTCATCAATTTCCTCTTTAGAAATTTTCCCGGCAGCAACTGCTTCCAAAATTAATTTTTTTGATTTGGGTACGTCTTCCGCATACAACAGAATATCATTTCCGGCCATGAGGGCCATCAAGTCCACTTCTCCCGGTTTATAAAGGCTGCTGACCCCTTTCATATTAAGAGCATCTGTGAAAATCAACCCCTTGAACCCCATTTTGTCTTTTAGCAAACTGGTGACGACGGAATGAGAAAGAGTAGTGGGAATATTAGCTTCGCCTCCCAGACCAGGGACGTGAAGGTGGGCCACCATAACACTCATCAAGCCCTCCTCGATAAGCTTCCGGTAAGGATAGAGGTCGATGTCCATGATCCTTTCTCTGGAATTGTTAATGACAGGAGTGGTATAATGAGAATCCAAATTGGTATCCCCATGCCCGGGAAAATGCTTGGCATTGGCCAGGATTCCATGATCCTGAAGACCTCTCATGTAGGCCATGGATTTTCTGCTCACCAGGTTTTTATCTTCTCCAAATGAACGGTATCCGATCACCGGATTATCTGGATTTGAATTGACATCCACTACAGGAGCAAAATTGATGTGCATTCCCATCTCCTTAAACTGTCTGGCTATTTCTTTGCCCATCATGTACACCAGGCCATCATCTTCTGCGGCTCCGAGAGTCATTTGCTTGGGGAATTGCAAAACACTGTCTAATCTCATTCCCAAACCCCATTCAGCATCCATGGCAATGAACAAGGGTGTTTTGCTAATGTATTGGTAATGGTTGGAAAGATGGGCTTGCCTGACAGGACCTCCCTGAAAAAAAATCAAACCGCCTAAATGTTGTTCTTCGATTAACCTTGAGATTTCTTCCTTATGTTCGGGACCCTTATTGGAATAAGCCGCCACCATAAACAATTGTCCAATCCGCTCTTCAAAAGTCATACTGTGGAAAACACTGTCTACCCAAAATGCTTGGGCTTGGGGATTTTCCGTTAATAATGGGTCTCTGGGAAAAGTACCGTTGAAGTCAGAAGCCGATACCGGAAAGGTATTGGCCAAAAGACAAAAAATCACAACACAAACTTTTTGATACATGTGGGCGTTTAAATTTTATTGGTAATTAATTACGAATAACTTTGCACGAACCATTATGGTTCAATTCAAACATACGTAAAAAGCAAGATTCTGCCTATCAATTAGTGATGAACTGGAGTAATTTTATTCAGAAAACATTAGTAGTACAGGGTTGGTTTCTTTAAATTATAATGTTTCATCAATTATTATAGATTTTGATAGGGATCATTCCCATTCATTGATTGGATTTTAATTAGGGAGAAGGCAGGAAAAATTTAATGATTGAAAATAAGACAGTAAGATGAAATTTCCATCCATTTTCAGGGTAAACCAGCCTAGAAGGTTTCAGATTAATCCGCGTCATTATGATCCGGTAAAAGAAGAAATAGAGAGCCGCACAGCAAGAATCAGAAAAGAACTGGAATCCAAAGGTGCATTGACACCCGAAGAACAAGAAAAGGAAGATGAATTGAACCGCAGATATGGATCTAGCATTCGGGGCGCTTTTACCAGCGGGAGCCCTATTAAAAAACAACCTTCATCGGTACTGGAAAGCGCTGGTCTTATGAGGATATTGATATTCTTTCTTTTGGTTGGAGGTTTTGGGGCTTATCTTTATCTCGGACCGGACATGATCTATTATGTCCTTTATTTGGGAGCTGCGGCAGCCCTGCTGGTGGGACTTTTCAAGTTAAAACGCAAAAGAAAAAAATGAACGATCTGATCCAGCTACTGCCTGATGCCATTGCCAACCAGATTGCTGCGGGAGAAGTGGTCCAACGGCCTGCTTCTGCCTTAAAGGAACTGATGGAAAATGCCATGGATGCCAAGGCCAAATGCATTCAGGTAGTGGTAAAAGAGGGGGGGAAAACCTTAATACAGGTAATTGATGATGGTTTGGGAATGTCAGTAACGGATGCCAGAATGTGTTTCGAACGGCATGCCACTTCGAAAATAAGGAAATCCGATGATCTGTTTAATATCCGTACCTTTGGGTTTAGGGGTGAAGCGATGGCTTCAATTGCCGCTGTATCCCAGGTCGAACTAAAAACCAAAAGGGAAGAAGAAGAATTGGGTACCCATATTTGCATCGAAGGATCAGAAATTAAAAAACAAGAGCCGGTGGTTTTTCAAAGGGGTACTTCTGTGGCCGTAAAGAATCTTTTCTTTAATGTGCCTGCCAGGAGAAATTTTTTAAAATCCAATGCTGTGGAAACCAAACACCTGATAGAGGAATTTCAAAGAGTGGCGCTGGCCTATCCCGAAACCGCATTTTCCCTTTACCAAAATGATTTGGAGCTTTTTCAGCTGAAGGAAGGGAAACTTAGCCAAAGAATCATAGGGATATTTGGCCAGCAATATAGAAGGCAGCTTATCGTATGCCAGGAGGATTCTCCTCATATCAATATCAAGGGGTATATTGGCAAACCCGAGCAGGCAAAAAAATCCAAAGGGGAGCAGTATTTTTTTGTCAATAACCGATACATCAGGTCCAATTACCTGCATCATGCGGTATTGAATGCATTTGAAGGTTTGATTCAGTCTGATCAACATCCTTTTTATGTGCTGTTTTTGGACATCGATCCCAGGCATATTGACATCAATGTCCATCCTACTAAAACAGAAATCAAATTTGATGACGAAAGGACCATATATGGAGTGGTAAGGTCCGCCGTCAAGCAGGCGCTGGGAGCGCACCATGTCCTGCCTACCATAGACTTTAGTCTCGACGTCAATTTTTCCGAATCCTGGAATAATGACCAGCAAAAAAAAGAAGAAGTAAGTTTGGAAAACAACTATAAAACCTTTCGCGGCCCGACCTTTGAAAATAAAAATGTTAGGGGATGGGAACAAATGTTTGATAAGAATTCTGAAGACCGTATCCTAAATCGGCGGCCATATCATGAAGATGAAGAGCAAAAGGCCATGATGACCTTTCCCAGTAAAGCCAATGCACCGGAAGGGTATAATAGGGATGATTCCTTAAGGCCGCTCAGGGAGGCTGGTAATTCTTTTCAAATTGAAAATATTTATATTGTCACCCAAACTTCTTCGGGCCTGTTGGTTTTTGATCAACAGGCAGCCCACCAGCGCATACTTTATGAACGGTATAACAAACAAGTAAGGCAATCTTCAGGGGCTTCCCAGCAATGTTTGTTTCCTCAAAATATTAGCTTAAGTCCCGCTGATTTTGCTTTGGTTAATGACTTGGAGAACGAACTAAAAAGTTTGGGTTTTCAAATTTCCACATTTGGAAAAAACACCATATTGATCAATGGTATTCCGGCTGATATCAATGTGACCAGTGAAAAAGCCTTGTTCGAGGAGTTGCTGGAACAGTTCAAGCACTTTAAAAATGAATTGTCACTGGACAAAAAGGAAAATCTGGCCCGTTCCCTGGCCAAAAAATCTTCCATTAAGAAAGGGGACCCTCTGAGCGTGCAAGAGATGGATAATCTGGCTGGCCAGTTGTTTGCCTGCCAAAACCCCAATTACAGTCCCGAAGGAAATAAAACCTTTGTGAAATTGGATATTAATAAAATAGAAAGATTTTTCAATTCGTGAAATCAAACAGAACCTTATGTTTAGAGCATTAACCCCCATAGTGAAAAATTTATTGTTGATCACTGTGGGTATGCATATCATCACTTCTTTTTTCATGCCCCAATTGAAAAGCCTGTTTGCCTTGTATTATATTGACAGCAGGTATTTCATGCCATTTCAGTTTGTGACCTATATGTTTATGCATGCTGATTTTTGGCATTTGTTCAGCAATATGTTTGGGTTGTTCATTTTTGGGCCCTTATTAGAGCAGTTTTTGGGCCCAAAAAAGATCTTAATTCTTTGGATGGTTTGTGGGATCGGTTCCGGGGTGCTTTATTCCGGATACAATGCCTACAAAATGAACCAGCTCAACGATAAAATTGAAGCCTTTACCGCTAACCCAGATCCAGTTGCCTTTAACAGTTTTGTTTCTGAAAACCGGCATTTATTCAAGCCCGGTATTTATGATTTTATTGATGAATATGACCGTAACCCTCAGGATTCAAATCTTGAGGACAGGGCGACTCGCAATATGCTTGGCATCCGTGACATTCAGGCAAATATACCCATGGTGGGTGCCTCGGGAGCTTTATTCGGAATTTTGATTGCCTTTGGCATGCTTTTTCCCAATACCCAGCTGTTTTTGCTTTTCCCTCCTATGCCGGTGAAGGCAAAATACCTTGTTTTGTTTTATGGTCTATACACAGTTTATAATATCTTTGTATCCAATCCCGCAGATAACGTGGCACATTTTGCGCATTTATCAGGATTGTTGATCGGTGCGGTGTTGGTCATTTATTGGAAAAAAGACAGAAGCAATTTTTATTAAAGAAAAATGTACGGAGGATTTTGGTATCATATCAGACATGCCTTTGACCATAATAACAATGGTCTCTATAAGATTTTGGCTATCAATATACTGGCCTTCCTTGTTTTAATGGTGCTAAGGGTTTTTCTTACGATTGGGGGGTCAGAAGACTTGTATAAATCCATTGTAGGCTTTTTTATGATGCCAGCCTCTTTGACACATTTTATAGTTCAGCCCTGGACCCTATTCAGTTATATGTTTTTGCATGAAGGATTTCTCCATATTATTTTCAATATGTTGTTTTTTTATTGGTTTGGCTTATTGGTGCATGAATTTCTTGGCAGCAGAAAGCTGGTTAACCTGTATATATTGGGAGGTATATCGGGGGGCTTACTATATATGTTACTTTATAATATAGCACCTTATTTCAGTGGTCGGGTAGATGGGGCTTTGATGCTGGGGGCCAGTGCGGGTGTATATGCTATAGTAGTGGCCGCCGCTACCTTAAGACCGGATACGGAATTCAGGCTTTTGCTTTTAGGTCCCGTAAAAATTAAATATATCGCTATTTTTTATGTGCTGATTGCTTTTGCCAATTCCGCAGGAGCCAATGCCGGTGGTGAACTCGCCCATTTAGGAGGTGCTGCCCTGGGCTATTTTTATGTCCTTCAACTCAACAAAGGCAGGGATTTAGGCACGCCAGTACAGGTGGTAGGCGTATTTTTCGAAAAATTATTTACCCAACAATCGAAGGTGAAGGTTACCTATAGAAGGAAATTCGGTGAGCAAAAAAATACAGGGACCAAAGGAAGTACGGGGCATGAAACCAGTGGAAGTACTCAGGAAGAGATTGATAAAATCCTGGATAAAATTGCAGAAAAAGGTTATGATAATCTGACAAAAGAAGAAAAAAGAAAATTGTTTGATTTTAGCAATAAAGATGTTTAATCTGTTTTCTTTCCATATCCAAATATTTTTTTATATAAAGTTAAACCCTCATTGGTTAGGTAGGGAAGTACCATGGAAAATATCAGTTTGCTGTAATATTGATAATGGTAAGCTCCATCCCCAAAAATGATGTGGTTATGAGCAGGCCAGAAATCCGAAAGCATGATCATCTGGTTGGAAAGGTTTTCAAAACATCCCGGAATCGGTTCCGGTTTAAAAATACCTTCTTGGTGAAGCAGTACAAAATTATGGATCATTTGGGCCTTCCTCAATGAAATAAGCTCAAAATAACGGTCTTTTATTTTTTCATGCCGGTCCAGGATGCTGGCGAGGTTTAAAAATATAAACCTGTATTTCAGCTGAACTTCATAAGAATTTAAAGTGGTCACATATAATTTTTCCAATGAGGTACTTTCCTTATCCAAATGTTTTGATACCTCATCCGACTCGGAGCACAACTGGTAAAAAGTTTTTACAATCAAATCGTCAAAATCAGTAAAATCCCTGTTAAAGTCCGATGGCCTGATCTGTAACTTCTCCAGGAGCAACTCCAAATCTGTTCCTTGATACCCATAGACATTAAAAATTGGGAGAGATTTCTCAATTATTTCTGATAACTTCATTTCACTACTTTATTTTGTATTTCAAATTTATAAAAAAGTCTTTCATAAATCTAAATCTCTACCGTTTTATTTAAATTTCCAATTCATTTTTATTGGCCAACTGCCCGCAAGCGGCATCTATATCCTGGCCCCTGGATTTCCGAACTTTAGCCACAATCCCATTTCGCTCCAGAATGCGAAGATACATACCCACACTTTCTAATGAGGCTTGCCTGAATGCTCCTTCATCAATCGGGTTATATTGAATGATATTTACCTTTGAGGGAATATGGCGACAAAATTTTGCCAAGGCAACAGCATGACGCTCATCATCATTTATGCCTTCCCAAATTACATATTCATAAGTAACTTTTCTTTTTGTTTTGGCATACCAATAACGAAGGGCTTCTGCGAGGTCTTCTACAGGGTTAGCCTCATTGATAGGCATTAACTGGCTCCTTGTTTCATTGATGGCCGAATGAAGCGAAAGGGCTAAATTGAATTTCACTCCATCATCGGCAAGCTTTCGAATCATTTTAGCTATGCCTACGGTAGATAAGGTAATCCTTTTTGGAGAAATATTAAGGCCTTCTGAAGAGGTGATTTTATCGATGGCAGCCAAAACATTATTATAATTTAATAAGGGTTCTCCCATGCCCATGAATACAATATTGGTCAATGGCCTGTCATAATATAATTTTGCCTCGTCCATTATAGCGACAACCTGGTCAAAAATTTCGTCTGGATTTAGATTTCTCATTCTTTTCAGCCTGGCAGTAGCGCAAAAGTTGCAGTCCAGGCTGCATCCCACCTGGGAGGATACGCAGGCCGTAATTCTTTTTGGGGTAGGGATAAGTACCGATTCAACAATATTATTATCATACAGTTTAACCGCATTTTTAATGGTTCCGTCCGTACTTCGCTGGAGATGGTCCACTTTGATATGGTTGATAATAAAATGCTTCTTTAAAATATCCCGGGTAGTCTTGGAAATGTTGGTCATTTCATCAAAATTTTTCAGGGTCTTGTTCCAGAGCCATTCATAAACCTGCTTGGCTCGGTATTTTTTTTCACCTACGGACTGGAAAAAACCTTCCAATTCCTGTAGACCCAATCTTCTGATGTCCCTTTTTTCCTCCTGCTGCATTTCGCAAAGATAATATTTTAATGGATGGAATCAGAACAGCTGGCCTGTCTTATTTGGTTCAGGTGAATAGGTTGTTTTGCTGTCAAAAAGTCTGAAAATTATAAATTTTCTGTTCGAAATCGGACATTATTGCAGGGAATTTTGTCTAAACGGATTTGGTTGAATATTTGATATAAATGCCATACAACAAACAGTTTAAAATAGCTTTGAATAAACAGTAATGCCATGGATTTTAAACAATTTACTATAAAATCACAAGAAGCCATTCAGAAGGCACTGGAACTCTGCACAGCAGAGCAGCAGCAACTGATAGAACCTGCCCATTTGTTAAAGGGAATAATGCAGGAAGAAAGTAATGTTTCTGAATTTTTGTTTCAAAAGTTAGGCGTTAATGCCCGCCTTGTGCAGCAAAAACTGGATGAAATCATCAAACAATTCCCCAAAGTTACCGGTCAGCAACCCTATTTATCCAATGGCACCAATCAGGTTTTGCAAAAAGCCAAAGATTATCTAAAGACATTTGGGGATGAATTTGTGGCCGTGGAGCATTTGATTTTGGGGGTTTTGGCCGGCACAGATAAAGCAGGTCAACTCTTGAAAGACCTGGGGATTACAGAGAAAAAACTGATAGAAGGCATTAAAGAACTTAGAAAAGGAAATAAAGTGACAGATCAAAATGCAGAATCAAAATACAGGGCTTTGGAAAAATATTCCAAAAACCTGA
>JBBDSB010000390.1:0-1045 GCA_040905205.1 Cyclobacteriaceae bacterium | reverse complement strand
ATGTACAGGCCATAGAAATGGAACCTGTCTTTACCCTTTTTGAAAAGGAAAGCTTCAAGCGAAAATACCGCAACATATATGTCCTGGAGAAATTTTCCTTTCCCAATAACAAGGTCTTGTCCATAGAGCTGGCGGAAAAGCAATTGTCAGGAAGGACCCTGTTACTTGAAATCGACTATACCGACCTGTTACGGGCAGACACGCTATGAAAGGCTTCCTTTGCATAGGATTGGTACTGCTTGCGGGTTTGTCCAAAGCCCAGAAAGGCAGCCATTACCTCAGTTTTCAGGGAGGGGTAGGCGTGCCTCTTCTGGATATGAGCGGTATAGGCTACGAATTCAATTCCCAATACCACCGCAGGCATGAAGTTTTTTTGGAGTGGATGAAAACCAGGGAAACGGCTTACCAAACCCTATTGCTTGGCCTGATGATCAAGCCGGTCATGTTCAGAAGCAAGGCAACCATCTTAAGGTTCAGGATCGGTTCGGCTTTGGGAACGGATTTGACCGGGATCCTTCTGGCCCCTTTGATGGGTTGGGAGCTTACCCGGATTTTCTACAGGCGATTGGAACTGTGCATTGGCAACAGGAACCAGTTATTGCTATGGGCAAGCCGGGCCGAAAGGTGGCGGGTAGTCCTGGATGCGGGCGTTAAAATACCCCTGAATTAGATGGAACAGAAAAGACAATTGGAAAAGCTCCATGGATTGATCCAGTTTCTGGTTTACGGGATGGTATTCCTTGAAATCTTCCTTTTTATCTACAGCCCTAAACTGCTGCAGGAACCTGGCATGGCCGGGCAGCTGGTTCCCCTCGTGGACAGGCTGGTGCAGCTGCCGGTTTACCAAAACCTGCTGTACAGCAAGTTGGCCATTCTATTGGCCATCTGCCTGGCAGCTGTGGGCACCCTTTCAAAAAAAGAATTGGACCTGAATCCCAAAAAGCAAATTGTATTTCCCCTGATCCTGGGGTTTATCCTGTTTTTCGGGTCCCTGTATTTCTATGCCATGGAGGGCGGCACTTTAATCCTGCCTTTTACCAGTTGG
>JBBDSB010000389.1:0-1045 GCA_040905205.1 Cyclobacteriaceae bacterium | reverse complement strand
TAAGGATTTACCTGATTGCTGGTGTGATTTGGGGATTGTGGCATGTTCCCTATTACCTTCATTTTTTACCTGAGGAAACCATCACTTCGGTATTACCTGTAAACCGATACCTGTTTACGGTTATTGCTTTATTGAACATGTTGGTATGGACGGTCATGTTCACTGAAATTTTTCGGTTGACCCGATCCATATGGCCTGTTATCTTGCTTCATGCCATGGAAGATGCCCTGATTAATCATCTGGTCATTGACGGTTATATCCAAATTGCCCCCAATAAGGAAATTTGGATTTCTCCGATATGCGGAATTTTACCAGCTGCTATTTATTTAATGGTTGGTTTGTGGCTTAGGAAACAAAGATTAAAATTGTGTGAGAAAGAAAACGCATACCCGTAGAATATGGGGTCCGATTAGAGGATTACTTAATTTTTAATGAGGAAGGACGATAAATCCATGGGTTCTTTGGTGGTGCATCAATCCCGGAAACCCGTCTGCAAAAAGGGCATGTTGGTCATTACGGCTGCTTCATGGCTTTGAAATTTACAATAACCTGAGTTTCGGGTTAAGATCGTCTTAAAAAACCCACTAAATCGTCAATCGAACCCTTTTTTGTAGGATTAGGAGGTGGGGAAGGGTGTGCAATCCCGACTGGCAAGGGATTCCCACGGCTTTCTCCGCTCAAAACCCTCTCTAAGCCTACCGATGACAGATTTTAAAGCTCACGGGTAAGGGGCCACTGGCATTAGCGAAAAGCCGGTTTCACTGTTGAGCTTCCTGGCGGCTAATGCCCTACAAATGCCAACTCATTTACACCCCGGGCCGCACCTCCTGCGTCGGCTTACCCGGGGCTACCAAGATTGCACCCCGCCAGGGTGCTGTATTAGATACCGTCATCCCGATTTCTGCGTTTTAAAAAAAGTTAATTCTACCGATGACGGTTTTTTTCTGAAATTATGTCGAACTCAGTTCATCAATGAGCGGTGCTCCTATTAACTGAGTTCGATTCTAGATGAAGTATATTTTGCCAGTCAGTCACCTCTTTGAAA
>JBBDSB010000388.1:0-1045 GCA_040905205.1 Cyclobacteriaceae bacterium | reverse complement strand
ATGTCAATCTTCATTTTCATCAAATTTTCTCTTGAGTTCTACTTTTTTAAACAACAGTTTTATTTACGTCATCGGTAGCATGACGGTCGGATATGGGTCAGCAGGTGCCCTCCCGCTCATCACCCTGAGCCTGCCGAAGGGTCCCATGCGGACCTCAACACCTCGAACCTGCCGCTTTTCCGCCCACAACGCCGAATACGTCATAGGTAGAGTTAGAGTGGGTTTTGGGCGGAGAAAGCCGTGGGAATCCCTAGTAAAACGGGGACTGCCACACCCTTCCCTCCCTCAGCAACCCACAAATAAGGGTTCGCAGTGAGGAAATAGCCGGTTTTTCAAGAGGTACTTACCCCGAACTCACGTTAATTTAAATCAGGAAAACCTGAATATATTAATACCCATCATTTTGAACCAAACTGGTGTTGTTATCAATTTCTCTTTGTGGAATCGGTAATAAACCATTATGGGCTTTAAATACACCTGACCCACTGTCATATCCTACCAGTCCTCCACTGATAGAAGTATTGGTCCTTAACATGTCAAAATACCGGTTGCCTTCATAGGCCAGTTCCCAGGAGCGTTCCTGTATCACTGCATTTCTAAAATACTCCTTCGTGGGTTGAAAACCTTCGGTGTTTTCCAGGTTGGGAAGCATTGCCCTGTTCCGTACCTGGTTAATGGCATCCAGGGCTTTTGTATTGGGGCCATTCAATTCATTCTCAGCTTCTGCGAGGATCAAAAGGGTTTCCGCATACCTCATTTTGGGATAATTCATACTGGAACCACCCACCAGATCTACAGTAGGGTCAAAATATTTGAAAATGTGGGGTTCAAATTCTACGCTCCCAGATCCATCAGCAGCGGGATAACTGGTATAGAAATTAGCCGTTTTTCGGTAATCATCATCCCCATAGGAGTCATAAAAATCCATATTGGGTAAAATGGCCCCAAATTCCTCTGTATTGGCCTGAATGCCACGGTACCTGGGCAAAAACCATGCATGAAAGTTGCTGGATATAATGGTCCTTTCAAATTGTACGGAAAATAT
>JBBDSB010000387.1:0-34457 GCA_040905205.1 Cyclobacteriaceae bacterium | reverse complement strand
ATATAAAAGCAATAATACAAATAAACTTTATCTCTGACTGAAAAATACAATATCAGATTGTAGAGAAAAAGGGCAATCATAATTCCAAAATAGGCACTGATGATAATTAACCTACGGCTATAATTTTGATAAAAGGAATCTTCAGGGGATAATGAAATATCAAATTCTACTGGAACTCTGGAATTTATTTTAAAAATAACCTTGGAACTTAAATCATCATTGATCGTGACCGGAAAAAAAGGATTTGGATTTTTTAGTGAATTCGCTCCCGGGTATTCGGTGCCTGCTAATTTGGAAAAAACATATTCTCCATTCCGATCCAATCTGATCATTTCCACTTTCCTGAATGAGGGGTTACTCAATTCAAAAATATAAAGGCTGTCTTTATTCAGGCCTTCAAATTCCGAAAGGTCTACTTCCAGGTACAAAACTTCTGAAATCACCCCCAGGTCAATTTTACCCTGGGAAGAATCTTTAAATTGTAGTTTTTTTATATCATTGGGATGGATGGAAGAATCCAAAAGCACAAACCTGTAATTATTGAATTTCAAACCCTCATCCTGACTGAAAACCCCTAAAAAATAAATAATGGGTACCGTGACAAACAATATTAAAAAAAGGGTAAAACTGGTATTTTTAAAGTCCATGTAAATATCTTTCATTTGCTCGGTTTAGGTATTTTTAGCTCAAACTGCAATTCCATTTCGCCCTTAGGCCCACATTCTGTCGTATTGAAATTAATTTTATTTCTGAGCTCAAAAATATATTCCCTTTCGGATTTTTGCGCTTGAGAGAGTTCCTCAATATCATTTATTTGCAAAGCCGTTGCGATCAGCCCTTCTTTGGGATAATAAAAAGAACCATTATCGCCTAGAGAGGTGATGGTTTCATAACCAACGCTCTTTGAAATACTGAGTGTCACGGGAGAACTCAAGCCGAAGAGCTTCTTTAGATGCAGTTGCGGCAAGATGGCCACACCAACCCTTACCAGGTAGATGCTGCCTATTCCATAGCCTGCGACCTCCCTGCTGTTCCATAAACCGCAGTATTCAGCCACTTCCAGATCTGAGTATTCAGCCATGAAATCAATTATTTTGGGATCAATTTCCTTAATCGCCATTTCAAAGGGCAGGGGAAAGTTTTCCGTTCTTAATTGAATTCTACCGCCACCCAATATCCTCAAATCCTCCATGGATTCAAATAAAATAAGATAAACATGGGGATTTAATGCCCAGGATCTATCCGCAGAAGTCACCTTGGTAATTCCATAAGATTCCAACACTTTATGATGACCATAAATGTATTTCTCGGTGGCCTCAATGTCTTCCATGGCCCTGACTATCCTAACCCTAACCTTCATTAAGCTTGATTATCTCGTCTAAGTCAATATATATCCTACCTGATTCAACTTTTTGACCTAAAAGCATCATTCTGGCGTAATGACAGCAAACAGCACCTCCCATCAATACCGAAGAAGCCAATTGTGGCCAGGATGTAATCGACTTACCCAATTCTGAAAAACTGTATTTAACTCGTTCCGACAAGTTGTTGTATTGCAGCAGAGACATCATGATTTCCTTCCCATGCTCCGGCAACTTCTCCAATAGTTCATTTTCATCTCCGAAGGAGGTCAGCAATCCGTGAAAAATGGGTCTGTCTGAAACCAAGTCAAATCTTTCTATGTCCAACATACCCCTATCACTGGTATCCATCATGACAGGTATTCCCAGGGCTCTGGCTTTTAACCTACTTAGAATTTTAATTGGCAAACTATCACATTCCTCAATCAACAAATCCATCTTTCCCCCCAAATTAAAAAAATCATCTATATTTTTTTCATAAATTCCTTCATTAAAAACGTTTACTTTCAAATAAGGATCTATTTCAGCAATTTCCCTGGCAACAATCCATGATTTCTTGATCCCCAGGTTATAGAGTCCCGTTCTGATTCTGTTAAGATTACTTAAATCCAGCTTATCGAAATCGGCTATTCTTATTTCTCCAAATACTCTTTCCATAGCCAGACTTATCGCAACGCTTTGTCCTACCGAAAGTCCAATTACCCCAATAATTTTTTTTTGAAGCACCTCCTGTTCTTCCTGGGTGATTTTATACCGGTTTCGGATGGTCCTCAATTTTACAAAGTCTTTTTCCTCCAGTATCCGGATAAGGGTATTCCTCCATGGGTAATAAATCCAGTTCCCATTCTCAAAGAGAGGTTTACCGGACATCTCATAAAAATCGAGCTTTTTTTCACTCAATTCCTCCAGGGAAAGTTTCCGCTTAGAATTTAGAATTTTGATCAATTCTGTTAACTGTAACTCAAAGGTGTCAAAAAACATTACTTTGCCACTTTCCTTCAATTTCTTTATTATTTCATTATCTTCCTGACTTTGAGGTGATAAAATAAAAGGTTTATAGGATTGATCAAACTCACTCATCTGCATTGAGTTTTCCATAATAAATTTGAATATTGAGGGTGATAATATAAGTAAAGTTATATTTTTGTGTCCATAAACAATCAAAAATAAAGAATTTATTTCTTTTATTTATTTTTGATTTCCAGGTTCAATTATTTAGTTTATAAAATAAACTTTTGAACAATAAGAAATTACGATCAAACTAATGAATATTTGTTGAAAAAGAGCAATATTTTCTTTAAAATTAAATTCAGTTCCATATTCTTTTAAATTGAAAGGGTAATTTAGATATTTGTATAATGGAAAATGATAAGATCAGAATTCTTTATGTAGATGATGAAGTCAATAATCTTAAAGCTTTTAAAGCAACTTTTAGGAAAGACTATAAAATCTTTTTGGCAAAATCCGCAGATGATGGGCGTGAAACTTTATTGCAGGAGGATATCGATATCATTATCACTGATCAAAGAATGCCCAAAGAAAATGGCGTGGATTTTCTCGAATCAATTATCCCTATGCACCCCGATCCCATGAGGATTTTGCTTACCGGTTACACCGATATTCAGGCCGTCATTGATGCCATCAACAAAGGAAAAGTTTACCATTACCTCACCAAGCCCTGGGAGGAAGATTACCTGAGAACAGTGGTAAAAAATGCTTTTGAAGTTTTTTCCTTACGAAAGGAAAATAAACAACTTACCGACAGTCTGTTAAAGGCCAATGACCAACTCGAATTTTTGCTTAGACAAAACCTTTTATCCTGAATATCGAAGAGAAAAGGTCCATTCAATACCTGGCGGCCAGCAATAATTGAAGTTCTTTGTGAGCCATATGAAATTTCCTTCCCAAATGGGCGTTCGTCAAGCTCCCTCTGTAAGTGTATACCCCTTTCATAAACCATTTATAACTAAAAATCATTTCCTCAGCCCCTCCCAAATCGGCCATTTGCAGCAAAATTGGCGTGAAAATATTACTAAGTGAATAAGAAGCCGTACGGGAAACCCTTGAAGCGATATTGGGTACACAATAATGAATTACACCATGTTTCTCATATACCGGATCCTGATGGGAAGTCATTTCAGCTGTTTCTATACACCCTCCCTGGTCAATGCTGACATCAATAATGATGCTGCCTTCCATCATCTGGGAAACCATTTCTTCAGAAACCACAATTTTAGATCGCCCTTTTTCTGCCCTTAATCCACCTATCACCACATCAGATTCTTTCAATGCCTGACCCAGAACATAATTATCAATGGTAGATGTAAAAACCTGCTGTCCCAAAACTTGCTTGATCCTTCTAAGTTTATAGATATGGTTGTCGAAAATTTTAATATTCGCTCCCAATCCCAGGGCCGTTCGGGCAGCATATTCGGCAACGGTACCGGCACCTATTATCACCACCTGTGTCGGAGGCACCCCAGTTATACCTCCTAATATCAAACCCTTGCCGTTATTGACACTGCTCAGGTATTCGGCAGCGATAAGCATCACGGTGCTCCCGGCAATTTCACTCATTGCCCTCACAACCGGCATTCCCCCTACTTTATCTTCCAAATTTTCAAAGGCAACCGCTGTAATCTTCTTCTCATTTAGTAGTTGGATAAATTCAGCCCGTTGTTTCCCAAGCTGCAGGGCAGAAATCAGACAGGCCCCAGAACGCATATAACCAATTTCTTTCTTGGAAGGAGGCTCTACTTTCAAAATTACCTCGGCATCGAATACTTCTTTGCTGGAATAAACAACTTCAGCACCGGCATCAGCATACTCCTTGTCGGAAAATTTGGAATCCTTTCCAGCTCCCGTCTCCACTTTTACCCTCTGCCCGTTATTGACCAGCAGGTATACCGCTTCAGGGGTGAGGACCACCCTCTTTTCCTGTTCTTCCACCTCTCTTGGAACCCCAATCAGCACAGCGCTCCTTTTACTTTTTACCCTGGCCCTGGCCTCCTGTGTAAATACACCTGTTTCTTTGGCTATTTCGGTGAAACCCGTTTCCGATATCATTTTTTTATGATTTTAACAGATATGATCCTTTTTTCAAAGTCTTCTTTTTGTATGTCAATGATGGCAAAATGATCCGGGATTAGTTCAGCAATTTTTTCCGCCCATTCCACAAAGCAATAATTACCACTATAGAAATAGTCTTCCGCCCCGATCTCCACCGCCTCCATTACATTTGCGATACGATAAAAATCGAAATGAAAAATTTTACCCCCCTGTCTCAGTTCATATTCATTTACCAGAGAAAAAGTAGGGCTTGTCACCAAATCCAATACCTGAAGCTGCTCAGAGATGGCTTTGATCAGCGTGGTTTTACCCACCCCCATTTCTCCTTGGAATACCCAAACCTTTGTATCCTTGCATAAATCTATGATTAATTTAGCGGATTCTGAAATTCTATTGAGATGATTACAGGCTATTTTTTCCAAGTTTGGATCATTTGGGCTGTAAGTGAACAATCGGGATGATCATTTCTTCCAATGAAACCCCACCATGCTGGAAAGTATCTTTGTAAAAGTTGACATAATAATTATAATTATTGGGGTAGGCAAAGAAATAATCTTCAACAGCAAAAACATAGCTTGAAGAAATATTCAGTTTAGGGAGCTTGGCCTCATCCGGTTTTTTCACTTCAAATACTTTTCCGGATTCAAAATTAAGATTTTTTCCCTGTTTATACCTAAGATTGGTCGTCACATTTCTGTCTCCAATAATTTTATAAGGTTTGTTCACCCTTTTTGTACCATGGTCTGTGGTCACAATCACCTCAGCCCCTGCTGCGCTTATTTTTTTAAAGAGTTCGAACAGAGAAGAATGCAAAAACCAACTCGTGGTCAATGACCTGTAAGCAGATTCATCCGGGGCAAGCTCCCTGATCATTTTCATGTCGGTCCGTGCATGGGACATCATGTCTACAAAATTATACACCAAAACATTGAGGTCGTTCTTCAACAAATTTGGGAACTGCTCCAAAATCGCCTTGCCCTGGTGGATCTGGAGGATTTTATGATAAGTTGATTTGATGTTCAAACGGTTTTTCTTGAGATTTACCTTCAAAAATTCATCCTCATGATTATTTTTCCCTTCATCAGTATCCTCCCCTTCCCATAAATCCGGATGGGATTTTGCCATGTCCATGGGCATCATCCCACTAAACAAAGCATTTCTGGAAAATGCAGTGGTAGTAGGCAATATGCTGTAATAGGTATCTTCTTTCTGAACTATAAAATGATCCCTCAACTGATTTTCAATCATTTCCCATTGATCTAAACGGAGGTTATCGATCACAATAAAAAACAATGGTTTACCTTCCTTGACTTTTGGAAACACCCATTCCTTCATCACATGATGGGACATCAGGGGTTTGGAAATGTTGGGTTCATTTAACCAGTCCAGGTAATTTTCCTTGATGAACCGGGTAAAATTGACATTGGCCTCTACCATTTGGGAAATAAGAACTTCCTGCATGCTTTTATTTTCCGTTTCATCAATCTCCAATTCCCAATAGGTAAGCTTTTTATAAATATCTGCCCATTCATCATGATCTATGGCCTCATTGTAAGCCATGCTGATGTTCCTGAAATCCTGTTGGTAGGATAAATTGGTCTTTTCACTGATCAACTGCTTATTCTGAAGTATTTTTTTTACGGAAAGTAATATTTGATTTGGGTTGATCGGTTTTATTAGGTAGTCCGCAATTTTCCCTCCAATCGCATCGTCCATGATGTGCTCTTCTTCACTTTTTGTAATCATGACTACGGGCACTTGGGGCTTGAGGCTTTTGATTTGCTGTAGGGTTTCGAGTCCGGTCATACCCGGCATCATCTCATCTAGAAAAATGACATCGTAATTTTCCTCCTCCACTTTTTCCACTGCATCCAAACCACTGTTTACCGTACTGATATCGTAGCCTTTTTGTTCTAAAAACAAAATGTGGGGTTTTAGCAAATCAATTTCATCATCAGCCCATAATATTTTGAATTTTTGCATATATTTTGGTTTAATTCTTTTTGGATTAATTAATTTTGAATACTTCGATATAAAGAGAAGCAATTTGAAAAGCCATAAAATAATCAATGATCCGGTATATGGGTTCATCAGTATACCCAGTGAACTTATTTTTGCTGTTATTGATCACCCTTATTTCCAAAGGTTACGTAGAATCAAACAGCTAGGTTTGACAGATATGGTTTACCCAGGTGCATTGCACACCCGCTTCCACCATGCTATTGGAGCCATGCACCTGATGAGCCTTACCTTAAACCACCTTCGGATTAAAGGGATCGACATCAATGATCAGGAATTTGAAGCCACACTTATAGCCATTCTTCTGCATGATATTGGACATGGCCCGTTTTCTCATGCCCTGGAAACCATCATCATCAAAGGCGTTCACCATGAAACCCTCTCCCACCTCTTCTTTGATGAATTGAATAAGCAATTTCATGGCCAACTTACCCTCGCCAAAGAAATATTTATCGGAAGTTACGAAAGAAAATTCCTACATCAATTAGTGTCCAGTCAATTGGACATGGATAGATTGGATTATCTGCAAAGGGATTGCTATTTTACCGGGGTTTCCGAGGGCACCATAGGGGCAGACAGAATCATAAAAATGATGAATGTGGTCAATGACCAGGTAGTCATTGAAGAAAAGGGGATATACTCCATAGAAAATTTTTTGAGCGCAAGAAGGCTGATGTACTGGCAGGTTTACTTGCATAAAACTACTGTTTGTGCAGAAAAAATGTTGATTAATCTTATTCTTAGGGCTAAAAAACTACAATCCTCAGGGATTTCTTTGAAGGGCTCTGATGAATTGATCTATTTCCTACAACAGCCCGACAGATCGGGTGAGCAGGTAATCACCCCTGATTTTTTGAAAATATTTTCAAGATTGGATGATTTTGATATATGGGGTGCCATCAAACTTTGGAAAAACCAGGATGATTTTATTCTGAGCGAAATATCAAATATGTTTTTAATTAGAAATCTATTTAAAATACAATTGCTGAACCAACCTTACTCCCCCGGATACTTAAGCCAAATGAAAGAGGGTTTACAAAGAAAATTCTCATTATCCGAGGAAGAACTCCATTATTTTTTTTCCTCAGGAGAAATCAGTAATTATGGATACCTGGCAAAAGATAAGATTTGGATGCTTACAAAAAGGGGGGAGGTCATAGATGTGGCCCATGCCGCTGATCTCCCTAATATCAAGGCCATGAGTAAAATTGTGAAAAAATACTATGCTTGTCATGCTAAAAAATTAACTTTACGTTGAAATCAATTAAAATTAAATGGAATTAACCATCGATCAAATTGCTCAACTTTTGGATGGAATAGTAGAAGGTGATGGTTCACAGATAATAAAAAGGCTGGAAAAAATCCAAGAAGGCAGCCCTGGTGGTATCAGTTTTTTATCCAACTTAAAATACGAATCCTATATATACAAGACCGGTAGTTCGGCCGTCATCGTTTCTGAGAATTTTGTTCCTCAAAAAAACATTTCAGCTACCATGATCCGGGTAAAGGACCCCTATGCCGGATTCACCAAACTTTTGGAAGCGCATTCTTCTCCTACTAATAAGGCCCTTTCCGGCATTGAGCAACCTGCCTTTATGCATGAAAGCAGCACCATAGGTGAAAACTTTTTCAGAGGTGCTTTTTCCTATATTGGAAAGGCCTGTAAAATTGGTCAAAATGTGAAGATTCACCCCCAGGTGTACATAGGGGACGAAGTAATCATTGGAGATAATTGCACCTTCCAGCCAGGATCCAAAATATATTCCAAAACCATCATCGGCAACAACTGTGATATACAGGCAGGAGCAGTCATCGGCTCTGATGGATTTGGTTTTGCTCCGCAGAATGACGGAAGTTATAAAAACATCCCCCAATTGGGGAATGTCATCCTCGAGGATGATGTAAGCGTAGGGGCAAACAGCACCATTGATTGTGCCACCATGGGTTCAACTATCATCAAAAGAGGGGTTAAAATTGACAACCTGGTTCAAATAGCCCATAATGTCAAAATCGGTGAACACAGTGTCATCGCTTCACAGGTAGGGATTTCTGGTTCTACCGAAATAGGCAAACACTGCGTACTGGCTGGAAAAGCAGGTGTTGTGGGCCACATCAAAGTGGCGGACCGGACCACCGTCGGAGCCAATACGGGCATTTCCAAAACCATAACAGAGCCCGGCTTAACCCTTTTTGGTTATATTGGATATGAAATTAAAGATTACCTGAAATCCTATGCTATTTTTAAAAAATTACCTTTACTTCAAAACAAGGTGACAGAGCTGGAAAAAAAACAATAAATTTGGGGTTAATTTGGATCATACGGCCTAGTTAAATTATTTTAATGAAAGTAAAACAACATACCATAAAAAAACAAGTGACTTTATCCGGAGTGGGCTTACATACCGGCATTGAAGCCACCATGACCTTTGTGCCGGCCAGCCCCAATCACGGGTATAAATTCCAAAGATTGGACCTGGAGGGTCAACCCATAATCGATGCCGATGTAGACAATGTGGTGGATGTGTCCAGAGGTACCACTTTAGAACAAGGAGGCGCCAGGGTATTCACCGTGGAACATGTACTTGCAGCCCTTGTAGGGATGGAGATTGATAATGTACTGATCCAATTGAATGGTCCGGAGCCACCGATATTAGATGGTAGCAGCATCCAGTTCATCTCTATTTTGGAGGAAGCAGGCCTTGAAGAACAAAATGCCCTGAGAAGATTTTTTGAAGTCCCTGAAAGTATCCATTATAAAGACAGTGCCAGAGAAGTGGAAATGGCTGCTTTGCCTCTGGATGATTTTCGGGTAACGGTGATGGTAGATTATAACTCCCCTGTTTTAGGTAGCCAACATGCCTCCATCACCGATATTAGCCAATTTAAAAGTGAAATTGCTTCCTGTAGGACTTTCTGTTTTTTGCATGAATTGGAAATGCTTTATCAAAACAACCTGATTAAGGGGGGGGATTTAAACAATGCCATTGTAGTGGTGGACCGGGTGGTGAAAGAAGAGGAGCTTTCCAACCTGGCCAAAATGTTCAACAAGCAAATGGTGGAAGTGAAAAAGGAAGGAATTTTAAATAATGTGGAATTACGTTATAAAAATGAACCAGCCAGGCATAAATTATTAGATGTGATCGGGGACCTTGCTTTGGTGGGCAGACCCTTAAAAGCTCAAATATTGGCTGCCAGGCCAGGTCATGCTGCTAATGTGGCCTTTGCAAAAAAAATAAAAAGGGCCATGGAAAAATCAGGGCCTATGAATATCCCTTATTACGATCCTAAATTGCCTCCTGTATTGGATATCGGGCAGATCAGCAACATACTTCCCCATAGATATCCCTTTCAACTTCTGGATAAAATCATATATTTGGATGACAAAGTGGTGGCGGGAGTAAAAAATGTCACCATTAATGAACCTTTTTTTATGGGGCATTTCCCAAACAACCCGGTTATGCCAGGTGTTTTACAAGTGGAAGCCATGGCCCAGACGGGAGGTATTCTTGTGCTGAGCACGGTAGAAGACCCCGAAAATTATTGGACCTATTTTCTAAGTATCGAGAACTGTAAATTCAGAAAGATGGTTTTACCAGGTGACACATTGATTTTTAAGTGTGAGTTACTCAATCCCATAAGAAGAGGTATTGCTAAAATGAAAGGTGAAGCATTCGTGGGAAATGTTTTGGTTTGTGAGGCCGTAATGACTGCCAGCATCGTAAGGAAAGACGCATGATCAGTAAATTGTCCGAAATAAGTGAAAAATCCCTGATAGGTGAAGATGTCACCATAGAGGCTTTTACGAGCATCCATCCCAATGTTGAAATTGGAGAAGGTACCTGGATAGGCTCCAATGTAACCATCTATCCCGGTGCACGCATAGGCAAAAACTGCCGGATATTTCCCGGGGCAGTCATTGCAGCCATTCCTCAGGATCTTAAGTTTAAAGGGGAAGATTCTTTGGTCGAAATTGGTGATCATTCCACGATAAGAGAATTCGTCACCATCAACCGTGGGACAGTGGATAAAAAAACCACAAAAATAGGTGCCAATTGCCTTTTGATGGCTTATGTCCATATTGCCCATGACTGCATTGTAAATGATAAAGTAATTATTGCCAATTCAGTACAAGTGGCTGGACATGTCACTATTGATGAATGGGCTTTTGTAGGTGGCAGCAGTGCCATTCACCAGTTTGTGAAAATTGGTATGCACAGCATGATTTCAGGGGGATCTTTGGTCAGAAAAGATGTCCCTCCCTTCACTAAGGCGGCCCGGGAGCCTCTCAGCTATGCTGGAGTCAACTCCCTGGGTTTAAGGAGACGTGGATTTTCCAATGACATCATCAGTCAAATCCAGGAAGTATATCGGTATCTTTTTCTGAACAGCTGGAATAACAGCCGGGCACTGGAAGAAATTGAAATTAACCTCCCTGCAACCAGGGAAAGGGATGAAATTGTTAATTTTATCCGGTCCTCAGAGCGTGGCGTCATGAAAGGCTATATCCAATAAAATGTTTTCACTGCAACTGGAAAAGGGAGGAAAGAAATTTCAACATGAATGGGTTTTTAGAAATTTAAACCTCCACCTGAAAGCGGGAATGAAATTGGCTGTAACCGGGGGGAATGGTTCCGGTAAATCAACCCTGATAAAATGTCTTTCTGGACAGATGCCCTTCACGGAAGGTAAAATCCAATTTTTCAACAGTAAAACTGAAATCCCCGATTCAGAATATTACAAACACTTGGTAATCAGTGCGCCTTACCTTGAACTTCCGGAAGAATTTTCATTAAAGGAATTTTTACATTTTCACTTTCAATTCAAAAAAATTTCTGGTAACCTTTCATTGAATGACCTTGCCAAGACCCTTTATCTGGAACATGCACTGAATAAACCCATTTCTTATTTTTCTTCCGGTATGAAGCAAAGGCTCAAGTTGGGCATTTGTTTTTTTTCCCAGGCTTATCTGGTTTTATTGGACGAGCCTACATCCAACCTTGATGTCAAAGGCATAGCATGGTACAGGGACCTGATTCAAGTAGAAGGACAAAATAAATGCCTGATCATCGCCTCAAATGATCCAAGAGAATACGATTTTTGCGGGCAAACCATTAAAATGGAGGACTTCAAAAAAAAGGTTTTACTTTGATACGTTCAAGAATTGATTAATTTTACCAAAACTAACGATCAATTTATGAGAATTTCGTTCAAAATGTTGTTGTTTTTTATGGCGGCCACTACGATTGCCTCTTCCTGTGGAAATGGTGATAACGGAGAAAATCCCCAGAAAACTCCGGAAGAATTGGCGATTGAAAGCCTGACCGGGGTCTCTGGAAGTCAGATTTGGACAGTAAGCAACGGTGGTTCCGTTTCCAAAGATGGCGTTTCCCAAAATGCAGAATTTGCAAATTTTGAATTGCGGTTTATCTCAAATAATGCCGGTAATTCCTATACAACCTCTGCCGGCAACCTTCTTTTTGATTCAAGTGGCAGTTTTTCATTGGAAGGCAACAACCTGGATATCATCATCCTTACAGGAACGCAGCCAGCTGCCAACAAGGAAATCTCTTTCACCAAAAACCAGGATAACCTGAGATTGGAATTTGTAGTTCCTGCCCCTCAAAATGCCCGAGTGACTGCATTGGCAGGATTCTACGTATTTGATTTGATAGCAGCCCCATAACCCAAAACCAAAAACCATGATTAAAATAGTTTTTCTTTTTTGCACTTTGATTTCTATTTCCGTCTTCGGACAGGATAGTAAGGTCCACCCCATCGAAAATCACGTATCCGAATTGATGAACGCCATGGTTAATGCAGAGGAATCCAAACTTCATAAAATGACTTCAAAATCACTTTCTTATGGCCATTCCAATGGCTTGATTGAAAACCAATCTGAATTCATCGCTGCGCTGACATCCGGGATTTCCAATTTTACAGACATCGATGTACAGAACCAAACCGTAGAAAGAATTGGTAAAATTGCCCTGGTAAGACATCGCCTGGTGGCAAAAACCCGCAACAAAGGTGCCTCTCCTGCAAACATAGACCTGGGAGTCTTGATGGTCTGGCAAAAAAAGGGTAAAAGCTGGAAACTGTTGGCAAGACAGGCATTCAAAAACTGACCTGCTCTTCTCAATTTTTTAGTTGGATCAGCGTAATGCCAGACCCCCCCCTGTCGGCATGCTCATCTCCAAAACCCTGAACGGAAGGCATTTTCCGGATCATGTTTCTGGTCAGTTCCCGTAATATTCCGTCTCCTTTACCGTGGATCACCTTCAATTCATTCAATCCAAGCATATAGCCTTCATCAATGAAATTTTGAATCATGATTAAGATTTCTTCTCCCCTCTTGCCCCTGATATCCAAATTTGGTGAAAAATTCTTCATTTTTGCCATGGTGTCATAACTGCTTCTATTCTCCCCGGCCCTTTTTTCTTTTTTTAAAGAAGTATTGGATATTTTCTCCAGACGGCTCATCTGGATATTGGATTTTAAATCTCCAATCATGATTTCGGCATTTTTGTCTTTTATTTTCAGTACCTCTGCCAGGGCACCATTATCTTTTACCCTAACCTGATCCCCAGGGTGTATATCTCCTTTGAGAATTTTAATGGTCTTTTTCTCTTCCGGGGCCTTTTTTTCAGGCATCAACGCTCCTTTTTGAATGTCTAAATCCTTTCTGAGCCTTTTTGTCGTTTCTTTATCCGCCTGGGTTTCTTTAATCGACCTTATGGTATTTTCAATTTTCCTGTTTGCCCCCTCCAGAAGAGCCTTTGCCTGGATTTTGGCCTCGTTGATGATGCTTTTTTGGTGGCTGTCCAAAGTATCCTTTAAGGAATTGTATTCCTCCATCCTCAAGGACAAAATCCGATCCTTACGCTGGATATCGGAGAGCAGCTCTTCGTATTTGTTCTTCTCACTTTCTACTTTAAGAAGCAATTTTTCATACCTGACCCTGGTCTCTCCAACCTGTGCTTTGGCATGCAGGATAATTTCTTTAGGGATTCCGATTTTGCCGGCAATCTCAAAAGCAAAGGAACTGCCTGGTTTCCCTATTTCCAACTCATACAACGGTTCTAACCTGTCCACATCGTACCGCATGGCACCATTGACCATCCCATGGCTTTTTGAGGCCAACTCCTTGAGATTGCCATAATGGGTGGTTACTATACCAAATGCCCCCGATTTATTGTAGGAAAGGAGCAATGCTTCCGCAATGGCCCCTCCGAATTGAGGTTCTGTACCTGTACCGAATTCATCAATGAAAAAAATGGTCCTCTTATTGGCATGAAGAGCGAAATGCTTCATGTTCATCAAATGAGAACTATAAGTACTCAAATCGTTCTCAATATTCTGCTCATCGCCAATATCAATAAAAAACTGATCAAAAATACAGCATTTTGATTGGGCATCCATAGGCACCAGCAATCCGCATTGATACATGTACTGCACCAGTGCAACGGTTTTCAGCGTAACTGATTTTCCCCCGGCATTGGGGCCTGAAATCACCAGTAGCCGCTTATTGGGACCTAAATGGATGCTTACCGGAACAATGGCTTTTTTTTGGGTTTTTAAGGCCATCTCCAAAAGTGGATGCCTGGCTTTTTCCCAGTTCATCTCTTTCCCATTTTGCAAGACCGGGTTGATGGCATCTATTTTCACAGCAAACCTGGCTTTCGCCCTGATAAAATCAATCATTCCCAAAAAATGAAAAGCACGCTTAAGATCAGGGATAAATTCTCTTACGATATCGGTCAGTTGGGTAAGGATTTTTTGTATTTCCCTCCTTTCCATATATTCCAGGTCCTTGATTTCATTATTGATGTCCAGCACTTCTGCTGGTTCCAGGTACACCGTCTGCCCGGTAGCAGATTCATCGTGGATAAAACCTTTGATTCGTTTTTTGTACTCCGCCAATACGGGAATCACCATTCTGCCTCCTCGGATGGTGACCGATGCATCTTCAGGGGTAAGACCCTGCGCTTTAACCGATCGGTAGATATGGTCCAACACTTTTCTTATCCGGTTTTCCTCATAGGCAAGTTGAGTCCGAATAAGGCTTAACTCCTGGGAAGCATTGTTCCTGATTTTTCCCTTTTCATCAATAACTTTTTCAATGCTTTTAATCAGTGAAAGATCATCTGCAACCATTCCCAATAATTGGGAAAGTTGAGGGTAATTTTCGCTGAATTTATTTAAAAAAATTACGCATCCTTCCAGGGTCTTTAGACCAAGCCTGATTTCGTGGAATTCATCCTCAAAAAGAAAAGTCCCTTCAATTTTTGCCCTTTCCAGATAGGGGTATATGTTGATATAATTTGAGGAAGGAAAAGGATCTCCGGAAACCAAAATCCTACGGAATTCATCCGTTTGTCCCAAAAGTTTGGCAAGCAATTTTTGATCCCTGGTAAAAGCAATTTTCTGAACAAACGCAGCTCCTAAAGTGCTGGTGCATTCCTCTTTAATAAGGAATCTGATTTTATCAAAGTTGATTTTTTCCTCTAGATTATCCGGATATAATCTCATTTATAGATTGGTGTTTTTTTCTCTTACGGTCAATGAATCAATGGTCCGTTCGTAAATACCTTCCATTTTTTCGGCATCTCTAAGGTAGTATTGCAGACTGCGGAGGTAAACGCTGTCAGCAACTTCATGTTTCTCAAAAATTTCTTTTTCCAAAACGGGATACAATTTTCGTGATGAATCATAAGGGATGGACAGAGATTGAACAAAACCCTCGGTCAGATGGATATCCACCAATATAGACACCATTTTATCCTCACTCAATACGGTAGAATTTTCTTCAGGACCTCCGCAGGAAACAATCAGAAAAAGGTAAATGTAAATGATCAATTTATTTTCCACGCCACAAAATTACCTAAATCCTTTGAAATTTGACAATAACTAAGCTGCAAGTCGTTTTATTATTCAATATAGACTGCTAAATTAGGCCTTTGATTGCAGAAAGAAAATGAACCAACTTATAAAAAAATTAAGAAAATACGAGATCACCTTGAGAAAAGTGGCTAAAAGCCACCTTCAGGGCGACCATCAATCCATTTTCAAAGGGGCAGGTCTTGAATTTGATGATTTGCGTCCTTACCAGTATGGTGATGACATCAGAACTGTTGAGTGGAAGGTTTCGGCAAAAGGACATGGGACTTTTGTAAAAACCTTTAAAGAAGATAAAGATCAATCGGTTTTTTTTCTTTTGGACATAAGTGGTTCGCAGGATATAGGTAGCAAAGACAGAAAAAAGATCGATCAGGGAAGAGAGATCGCAGGCGTGCTGACCCTAGCGGCCGTTCATGAGGGTAGCCAGGTGGCCTTAATAAGCTATTCTGATGAAAAAGAAAAAATAATTCTCCCCGGGAAAGGGACAAAACATGCCGTGAAAATCATTCATGGAATATTCAACCACTCCAACAAATCCCTCAAGACAGATTTAAACAGCATGTTTACGTTTTGCCTAAATCTGATCAAAAAAAGAAGTGTTGTTTTTGTCATATCAGATTTTATAGATGAAAATTACCAAAGGCCCTTGAAAGCACTGGCCAATAAGCATGATTTGGTAGCCATTCAGATTACGGACCCTATTGAAGCCGCCCTCCCCTCCCTGGGGATCATTCCGGTCTTTGACAAAGAAGCGGGAAAAACTACCTGGGTCAATACGGCTTTTGGAGGATTTTCCAGAAAAATCGCCCACTCATTTTCTACGGAAAGGCAAAACCTGAAAGAATTTTGCAAAAAAAACCAGATCAATTATTTACAAATTGACACCCGTCAGGATATTGTTTTGCCCCTTATGGAGTTATTTAAGTTAAGAAATAAAACCATGAAGCGTGGATAAGGCAAAAATTTTATTGTTTTTAACATTTTCCTTTTTTTATATTCGATCAGGATTTACCCAAGAAATTGAGGTGGAAGGCTATTTTCAGCAGGATTCAGCCTTGCTGGGAGAGCGTGTGGCTTATGTGTTGAAAGCCAAATACCCCAGTTCCTTACCTGTTTTATTCCCTGATTCCACCTTCCGGTTTGGTTCCATGGAATTTTTGGGGAAGCAAACTTTCGCTTCCTCCACCGATGAAGGTATGACCCTGGACAGTGCCGTATATTACCTCTCCAATTTCTCCCTGGATTCCATCAAAAATTACCGCTTACCGGTATTTGAAATTCTTCGATATGACAGTATCAGCCATTATCCCCAAGAGGCGAAATTGAAGTTAAGACTCACCATTGATGAGATTCCGGAAACCCTGACTTTTCAGGAAACCAACAGTTATCAAAAAATTAATCCATCTTATAATTACCCTTATTTACTGATCGCAAGTGGTTTTGTTCTTGTGCTGATATTGGCCCTAATCTATTTTTTTGGAAAAAACATCAAAAACAAATGGTACATCCACAAGGAGAAAAAAAGATGGAAGCGGTTTTTGGTTAATTGGGAAACCTCCAAACAATCCTTTCTGGATAATCCCAGTATGGATCAGGCAGATGAATTGTTGGGGCTTTGGAAGGGTTATCTGGAAAACCTTACCGGAAATCCTTATA
Organism: Cyclobacteriaceae bacterium; assembly: GCA_040905205.1. Classification (GTDB taxonomy): domain Bacteria; phylum Bacteroidota; class Bacteroidia; order Cytophagales; family Cyclobacteriaceae; genus Cyclobacterium. The sequence goes on along the minus strand of JBBDSB010000387.1, from coordinate 17,454 downwards.
AAGAATGGACTTCCACCGAAATTTCCTTGTACCTCAATAACCCTGAAATCCTGAAAGACTTCCGGAAAATAGAACTGATTATCTATGCCAACCGTTACGCGGATGATATGAATCTGGCTTGTGATAACCTTCTTAACATTTCCAGGAGCTTATTGGATGATAAAATTAAAAAAATCCAAGATCATGAATGATATCTCTTCTTATATTTCATGGACCTGGTTTACTCCTGAAACATTCCGATCCTACGAATGGGAAAACCTCTGGATGCTTCACCTCATTTGGCTGATTCCACTTATTCTTTTGATCAGGAAGTTTATCAAACTATTGAAAAAGCCAGTATTGGAGCTATCTATTCCCAAAATGGTGGCCAGAAAAAATCCATGGACCTATTTAAGGCTGGTTCCCGCACTTTTTTTCCTTCTGGCCCTTTGGATGGTGGTTCTTGCTTTGGCAAGACCTCAAAGGACCAATGAAAAAGTAGAACAATACACAGAAGGCATAGACATCATGTTGGTAATGGACATTTCAGAATCCATGGACCTTCAGGACTTCACTCCAAACAGGCTGGAAGCCGCCAAAGAAACCGCCATTGATTTCATCAATGGCCGAATTGCTGATCGAATCGGCATCGTTATCTTTTCCGGAGAAGCTTTTTCACTGGCACCCCTGACCACCGATTATGAACTACTCACAGATTTGGTGGAAGGGATTTCATTCAATATGATGGATGCCAAAGGTACGGCCATTGGCAGTGCCGTATCCACTGCCACCAATAGAATGAGAGAATCGGAGGCCAAATCCAAGGTGATGGTACTCCTTAGTGATGGAGACAATAATGCCGGAAACGTGGACCCGGTTTTTGCGGCCCAACTGGCAGAGGCCATGGAAATCAAGGTCTATACCATAGCGGTGGGAAAAGATGGTATGGTGCCCTACGGGACAGATTTTTTCGGAAGGCCTCAAATGATAGAAAGCTATTTGAATGAGGAAACCTTAAGGAACATTGCCAGCACTACGGGAGGGGAGTTTTTCCGGGCCTCTGATGGTACGGCACTGGAAAATATATTTTCCAGGATCGATGAGCTGGAAAAGGTTGAAATTATAGAATCAAGGTACCGGGAAACCCTTGACTATTATCGGGTCTATTTGTTTTGGGGCATCCTGTTTTTATTTTGTTGGATGATCCTAAAATCTACCTTTTTCAATAATTTCCTCTTGGATTAAAAAGGAATACATCCTGTCGGGAGTTATTTTCCCGACAGTTTCTTTTCGGAAATTTTCCATGTATCTGGATGATGGAAATGCTATAGGGTATCAGGTCATTTCCCAACCCGGACGTACAGGTTCCTTAATATATTGGTCGGCTTCCGGCACTCCTGTTGCTTTTAAATTTTCGGCATCCCATTTTATTTTCTGGCCCCTCATTCTCAAAGAAAGTACGCCCAATAAGGTGATCTCCGTCAAATGGGCGCCATAATCAAAATTCGCACTTGCCACTGCCCCTCCTTTAATGGCATCTACCCAATCTCTAAAATGTCCTTTGGACCTTTTAATCGTCTGTTTTGGCTTTTTCAGGCTTTTGGCCAGAGATTCTGGAAAAACATGGGGCACGCGGTCCCCACCATTGACGATGATACCCTTTTCTCCAACGAATAAGGTCCCTCTCGATGGCCATTGATAGCCAGTAGGAAGGAAATGGTGAAGGGGAGGTTTAACCCCTCCGGAATACCAGGTCAGCTTAATTGGATTTCCGGTATTGTTTTCCGGGAAGTGGTAATAACCGATCTCCCCATAGGGGGCAATATCCCGGTTACTGAAACCAGCGGGAAACACCTCAATGGTATCTGGATAGCCTAACTCAAAAGCCCATGTCGCCGCATCCATATCATGACATCCAAAATCTCCCAGGGCCCCGCATCCAAAATCCCAAAAATCCCTCCAGGTGACAGGGGAGTACCATTCGTGGTAAGGCCTGTTGGCAGAGGGTCCAAGCCACAAATCCCAGTCAAATCCATGGGGTTTGGTAGTACCTTCTTCCGGAACCTCTTTTATTTCGGGTATCCATCTGGAAGCGGGTACCCAGGAATGGGTTTCTTTAACTTCTCCAATTACCCCAGCCCGTAAGTATTCTACCGTTTCCCGTATCCCATCGGTACTATGTCCTACATTCCCCATTTGAGTGGCCAAACCGGTTTCCCGGGTAAGCTTTTTGATCATCCTTGCCTCCCATATATTGTGGGTAAGCGGTTTCTCACAGTAAACATGCTTTCCCAACTTCATGGCTGCATAGGTCACATACGCATGGGTATTGTCCGGTGTGGAACAACAGATGGCATCAAGCCCTGTTTCCTTCTCTAGCATTTCACGGAAATCCAGGTATTCGCTGACCTTGAAATTCGCTGATTTTTCCTCATAATGTGCTTCAATAATGTTTTTTACCGGTCCTCTTCCTGCAATAGACCGGTAATAAAAATTGGCAAGATCCCAATATTCACCGGGGTCTGCGATGGCCGTCAGCTGAACATCGTCCAATTTCATCAGGTCCTGGGCATTTTGCCTTCCTTTCCCCCCTACCCCAATCATCCCAATATTGACCTTATCACTAGGCGCAATATAATCCCTTCCTCCTAATACAAATCTGGGAACGATAAAAAAACTTGCAGCCGTCATGGAAGAGGCCTTAATAAAATCCCTTCGGGAAGAATCACCTTTCTTTTTATTATTATCCTGAAGCATTGGTTCTCTTTTTTATTTTGATCCTAATTTAATAAACCTACTTTACTATTTCTTTCCATTTTACATTGACGGTGTGAATTTTCCCAAACTGGTTTTCCCCAATCAGATCCTATAGATTCTTTCGGCATTACGGTAAAATAATTTCCCTTTTTCAATCTCCGATAAAGATCCGGCCATTTGATTGAAAACCTTTATCCAATCCAAATAACTTCCCCCTCTAAGGACTACTGGCCAGTCGCCTCCGAAAAGGATACGGTCCGGCCCAAATGTTTCCAAAACAGTATCAAAGTAAGGCCTCAGGTCCTCTACATCCCACTTTCCGGGCTCGACTTTGGTAATCATCCCTGAAATTTTACAACTGACATGTTCCATTTCAGAAAATGGCTTGAGCATGGAAGCCCAAAGCCGATAGTCTCCAGATTTTATATCCGGATTTCCAATATGATCTAAAATAAAGGTCAAGTTTGGAAATTGTTTTACCATCTGTAAGGCACTTTCCATTTGCCGTGGCCTAACATTCAGATCATAGGACAAGTTAAAATTTGAAAGCTGTCCTACACCTTCCATAAATTGCTTATCCCCAAACATCATTTCTTTCCTTATTCCCCGCACCAACTTCCTCTGAGAAAGTGATTCCAATTCAGGGATGGCATCTGCCCCCAACTCTAAGGGAAAATATGCCACCATTCCTTTGATCCTAGGGTCTTTGACTGACTGTTTTTCTACCCATTCCACTTCTTGAAGGTATTGCTCAGGCAATCTTGCACATTCCACAAAAACCATCTTGCTTACAGGAATACCTACTGTGGCTTCCTGATAATCCGGTAAAAGAAAATTTCTACCTAAGGGGTTTTGGCCATTCTGTAACCATGGATAATCCATCACTTGCAAATCCCAAAGGTGTAAATGGGTGTCTACCAGGGGAAGCTTTTCATAGGCCCTTAAATCTCTCGAAAAACGGGTTCCGGGATCAATGGAAATACCCATCGCTGCCAATAAACTATTTTTAATAAATGTTCTTTTATTCATCATTGCCTATGTTCATCATGCAACATTAAATTTTGGTTGGTTTTAGATCAAATAAGTATAGAAGGTGTTTTTAAATTAGCAATAGAAGTATCAATTTCTTCCTGACTTAATTCATGCTGTTTGATTTTACCGGCAAAATAGTCATCATATGCTTTCATATCGAAATTACCATGTCCGCATAAGTTAAACAAAATGGTTTTTGAAACACCTTCTTCTTTGCATTTATGGGCTTCTTGTATGACCGTGGCAATGCCATGATTGGCCTCGGGAGCTGGAATGATGCCTTCGGATCTGGCAAATAATACACCCGCTTCAAAAATTTCCAGGTTATCATGAGCGCGGGCCTCAATAAGTTGATCTTTTAGAAGTTGGCTCACAATTACCCCTGCACCATGATATCGCAACCCTCCCGCATGTATGGGAGCAGGAATAAAATCATGTCCCAGGGTGTACATGGGCAACAAGGGTGTCATGCCTGCCGTATCCCCAAAATCGTACCTGAATACACCTCTGGTCAATTTTGGACAGGAGGAGGGTTCACTGGCAATGCACCTGATTTGGTTACCGTTTTCTAAATTTAACCGTAAAAATGGAAAGGATAAACCTGCAAAATTGGATCCTCCCCCAAAGGGAGCAATGACGATATCAGGCAGGTCACTTCCTGCCTTTTCCAGTTGTTTAATGGCTTCCAGCCCGATGATGGTCTGGTGAAGCTTGACGTGGTTCAACACACTACCTAGAGCATATTTGGTATCCTCTCTTGTAGCGGCCATTTCTACTGCCTCCGAAATCGCTATCCCTAAACTTCCGGGTGAATCGGGGTTGGTTGCTAATATCTTCCTTCCGGCAGCCGTACGATCCGAAGGGGAAGGATATACATTTGCTCCCCAGGTATTCATCATCATTTTTCTGTAAGGCTTATCCTGGTAAGAAAGCCTGACCATATAAACATCACAGGCGATACCGAAATGCTGACAGGCAAAACTTAAGGCGCTGCCCCACTGCCCGGCTCCAGTTTCGGTGGTGATTCTTTTGATTCCCTCCATTTTATTATAATAAGCCTGGGGTATGGCGGTATTGGGTTTGTGGGAACCAGAGGGGCTTACTCCCTCATTTTTATAATATATCCTGGCAGGGGTGTCCAGTGCTTTTTCCAATCCATAGGCCCGGTACAGGGGCGTTGGCCTCCAAATGGAATACATGTTTCTGACTTCATCAGGAATGGTCACCCACTTATCCGTGGTTACTTCCTGCCTGATCAATGCCTCAGGGAACAAGGGTGCCAATGCTTCGGGACCTATTGGTTCCAATGTTCCAGGGTCTAGGGGCGGAAGCGGTTTGTTGGGCATATCCGCAGTTATGTTATACCATTTTTCAGGTATTTCATGTTCTTCCAGATTGGTTTTTCTTATTTTCATTAGAAGATATAATTAATTAAGGTTTATGGATCTTTTTCTGATAAGTTTTTTATGGGTTTGTTATCCATAGAACGGTTGATAAGGTAAGCCTCTACCCCTTGGTTATTGATGCCTATCAACAAGACTTCCAAATAAGAAAGTTTGATAAGTTCCATTGACCTGATATCTCCCATCAATCTTAAACCGGAGGAGGACTGGGGAATAAATTCAAAATGCCCTTTTCCGTCACCTTCATATAGTTGACCAAAGTTGGCGTCAATCACACCTAACCTTAACCTGGTGGTATTCTGGTTTCCTGCTAAAATAAAATCCAAGTGACCATCATCATTATGGTCCAAAACAGTTATGGCATAAACCGGCGCATACTGGGCCTCAATAGGCAATTTATGGGCTTCCAGTTGACCACCTTTATTCTCCAAATAAACGCTTTTCAATTCATTTACCTCCAAAACAGCCGCCTTATCCAATTGTTCACTGGAAAAAATATCTTTGATTTCCGCCTCTGCAAATGAAGCATAATCAGTAAACTGACTACGCATCCCATACATCTGATCCAACAATTCATCCCTGCTCATAAAAGGATAAGAGACCCCGTTAATGTACTGGCACAAAATAGGATCTATAGATCCATTACCGTCAAAATCATCATAAACCAAGGTAATCGGCTCTTTCTTACTGGCCTTGAATTGACTGTTGAGTCCAAAATTCCCCACTATAAAATCAAGGTCTCCATCTTCATCAAAATCACCGACCTCAATTTTAGACCACATCCCTTTGAGAGGCTCCTTAAAATATTGATTGGTGGCATTTTGAAATCCCCTACCTTTATTATTGATAAAAACCTGAATGGGCATGAATTCTCCGACCACCACCAGATCCTGCCATCCGTCTCCATTAAAGTCAACCCACTGAGCGTCCGTGACCATTCCACCATTTTTCATTTCAGGTATTAGGCTATCCGTCACATTAATGAATTTTCCGGCACCGTCGTTCCTCAACAAGTAAGATGAAGGACTTTTAGGGTATTGACCGGGAACCACCCTACCACCTACAAATAAATCCAAATGTCCATCACCATCAAAGTCTGCAAATTTTACACAGGATCCACTGGTCAACATTTCGGGCAATGCATCCGGGGACTTTTCAAAATTTCCTCCGCCAAGGTTGATATAAAGCCTATCCTGCAAGGCCGGATCATCATTTTCATAGTCATGATATCCTCCGCTTACAATGTACAGGTCCGGCCATCCATTACCGTTAGCATCAAAAAATACAGCAGCATTATCCGAACTGACACTGTCCTGTCTTAGGTCAAGCCCCTGGGATTCAAAAAACTGACCAGTTGAAACCTGAAAAAAAAGTTTGCCGGGGTTTCCTTCTGTTCCCCCAACAAACACATCGGAAAATCCATTTTTATTAATGTCTCCCACAGCGATAATTGGTCCGGAAGGGGAAAGCATGTGATTTAACAAGGGCTGACGCTTAAAATCATTGTAGCCCGGTTCTATGTGTTCAAATTGAATGGGTGAAACGATCGCCGTTAGTACCGATTCCTGCATTTCCCTGGAATCAGCCCGAGGTATGATGCCCGCTTCGCTTTCATCCAAAACCAATACCTGGTTTGCAGGCTGGTCCTTTATCACTTGCTCCTTTCCACCAGGCCACAGTATTTTCAGGGAGTCGGCTTTGGTAAAACGCCCCATACCCACGTGAATCCTAGGGCTACTGGAAGACTGAAACCCACGGGTAGGCTGCTGTTCAAAAAACTGCAAACCACCACCGGCGTAAACATATATTTTTGCACCGATTCCAAAAGAATTCTTTCCTTCGCCTTTTAAATTTAACTGAAGGTATTTCCTTTCGGTCTCGGGCGAATTCACGCTATTTTTATATATTCCGGACGTTTCATTTAAGTGGTTGACGACCAGGTCCAACTTTCCATCATTATCCAGGTCAGAAAAAGCTGCACCATTGGAGAATCTGGGTTCTGAAAAGCCCCATTTATCAGACATATCCTGAAATACCTGTCCTCCACGGTTTTTGTAAATATAATTGTGTATTGGGGTGGAAGTCATGCTGGTAACCAGGTGCAGGGTATCTGCCTTCTCTTTTGCCCTGGCCTTACTGAAATAGTAATCCCCTTTGTATTTTAAAAAATCCCTGTTGGTATAATCCCTGTAATAGCCATTGGTAACGAACAGGTCTTTCCAACCATCATTGTCAAAATCTGCAAAAACCGCTGCCCAACTCCAATCAGTATTGGAAACGCCTGCCAACTGCCCGATTTCACTAAACAGCCCATTCCCCTGATTAAGGTGCAACATGTTCCTCATGTTTTGGTGGTAAAACCCTTCCAGGACCATTAGGGCATATTGCTCATAATTTTCCGGACCATAGAGCAATTTTTGCCTTTTGTTCTCTTCCGGCAACATGTCCAAAGTGAAAATATCAGGAAGTCCATCGTTATTGATGTCACTGATATCCGATCCCATGGAAAAATGGGAGATGTGTTGCAGATAATCGGTCAGGCTTTCAGTAAATGTGCCCTCTCCATTGTTGATGTACAGGTAATCCGGTTCAATATAATCGTTGGATATATAAAGGTCAGGATAGCCATTGCCTGTAATATCTGAAACCGCCACTCCCAGGCCAAAACCCATAGAATTACCCATTATCCCCGCTTGCTCACTTATATCAATGAATTTCCCGCCATCATTTCTGAAGAGCTTATCCCCGGCATCTATATTCCTGTCTTTTCTTTTGGCATCGAATTCAATTTCGTTGATCACATTGGTATTGTGGTTCAATAGGTACATGTCCAGGTCGCCATCAAGATCAAAATCAAAAAACAAGGCCTGAATACTGTTGGCCGGATCATCCAGTCCATAATTTGCCGCTTCATCCACAAAAGTACCATCCTTTTGGTTGATAAATAGTTGGTTTCTTCTGCCCTCTGCGGCTCCTTTTCCAGAATAAATTACATAAATATCAAGATACCCATCTCCATTCACATCAGCCATGGTTACACCAGTGGTCCATGCGCCTTTCCCCTCCACTCCCGCTTCTTTGGTGATGTCCCTGAATTTAAAATCCCCCTGGTTAAGGTAAAGTTTGTTGGGGACCATGTTCCCCGTAAAATAAATGTCGTCAAGACCGTCATTGTTAATATCTCCTATGGCTACCCCACCACCGTTATAAAAATATTCATAAGTAAGGATATTGGTGAATTGGTCCCCCTTTAGACTGTTGCTAAATTTAACCCCTGATTTCCGGGGTGACAATTTTTCGAAACTTTGCCCCATTACGGATAAATGGGTAAAAACCACTCCCAACAAAAATACCGGGACCGAAAGCATTCGGAATTTCATTTTCATTTTTCTCACAATGGAGCAGATGACCATTACCTTCAAATTTATACAACCTTAGAAACCTGAGTTCAATTATAAAACTATACGAATTATGGTGCTAATCCTTTCCTAAGCAAATGGGTAATTATATGATAACGCAAACCATATAAGAATCAACCTAAATCTCACTTTCTGCAACTCCCCCTTTAAAGGGGGCTAGGGGGATTTACCTCATCTGCTTTTTCTGCGTCTATTTTAAAGAGGGTACTGCATGGCAAAATAAATTTCATCTAGAATCGAACTCAGGTTAGAAGTATAAATCTACATTATTTATACATATAACACAACCTAAACAGCACCAATGAACGTCGGAATAAGCCCACCATTTTCATTAAATAAGCACTTCAATCGCCATTTTACTTAAATTCACCAGATTGACAGCACGGGAATTTTAATTATATTGGGGGATTGATATAAACCGAGATAACACCTTATGATTACATGAGAAAACCGACCGGAGTGATAAAAAAGGTGAAATACCTTAACCTGATTTTAGCTATGCTCATCATTTCCTGCACCCAGAAAAAGGCCAGCGAGTTGGTTTGGGACGTCACCTTTCCAGTTATAGGTTCCCAATCCTCTCCAAGGTCCTGCGACTTGAACAACGATGGTATTTTGGATTTCGTAATGGGGGCCGGTAAAAACGAATTTGAGTACAGTGAGCAGGGTATCCTTGCCATTGATGGTTCCGACGGTAAACTCATTTGGGCACACCCGGCAGAAGATCAAGTGTATGGTTCGGCTACTTTTAGTGATGTAAATGGAGATGGGACACCCGATGTTTTTATTGGAGGAAGAGGACCTCACTTCAGGGGCATTGATGGAAAATCCAGAAACCTGATTTGGGAATTCGATCATGAAAAATACGTCAACCATCCGGTACTGAAATATGCGAGGTTCAATTTCAATAACAGTGTATTGATTCCAGACGCAAATAATGATGGGATACCCGAGCTTTTAACCAACAACGGAGGCAATGCAGAAGCGGAGCCCTATGAGTTAAGCCACCGCTATCCCGGGGTACTGATGATTATAGACCCTACCAATGGAGATATATTGGCTGCCGATACCATGCCGGACGGAAAAGAAACCTACATGTCTCCTTTGCTGCTTTCCCAGCCCCAATCCGATGAACATCAGGTTATTTTCGGAACAGGCGGGGAAACGATATCGGGAAACTTATACCTGGTGGATTTAAGGGATTTATTGAAAAATGATTTATCTTCATCAAAAACCATTGTTACCGAAACCGGCCATGGCTTTATTGCTTCACCGTCCATAGCAGACCTTAATCAGGATGGCTGGTATGATATCATTGCCATATCCCATGCAAGTACTGTTTCGGCCATAGATGGTAAATCTTTAAAGCCAATCTGGAAGAAGGCCATCCCGGATACAGAATGCAGCAACAGTTTTGCGGTTGGCAATTTTACGGATGATCATATTCCGGATGTCTTCACATTTGTCAGCAAAGGGGTTTGGCCGGACAACAACGGCTCTGTTCAGGTGATGATAGATGGGCAAACAGGTGAAATCACCTATTTGGATTCCATAGGTTGTACCGGTTTTTCCTCTCCAATATCCTATGACCTCAATAAGGATGGCAAAGATGAGGTGATCATCAGCATCAATGAATTTGATTGCAACCGAAACCTGGCAGATGCTACCTCTTTTCCAGTAGAGAATAAGTTACTTATAATTGATTTCCAAGCCGGAGAAACCCATACTTTGGACCAAACCCAAGGTTTTAAAAACATATTTTCTACCCCCTGGATCGGTGATATTGACAGTGACGGCTATCTGGACCTGGTTCATTGTCAGTATTTCAGTCATTCGGATGTGCTGTCATTCCTTGGCATGCGGATAAAAAGGATAGACTTGCCGATTAAAATGAAAAAACCACCGGTTTGGGGTGCTTTTATGGGTTCTGAAGGGAACGGAACATATCCATAAAGTAAAAAGGCTTCCAACTGGAAGCCTTTTTACAACTAATTTACAACTTTGATTTTTTTTATCAATCTCCTCCGTCCCACCAGACCCTGGTCATAAAGATATCCGGCAAGGTAGCACCTGTTTGGAAATTTTCATTGGTAGCTACTTCGGCGGCTGGGTACCTTAGCTTTCTCATGATTTGTCCTTGAGTTACGTTACTCGGATGGTTGGTCGGGGTAAGCTGGGGGTATCCGGTTCTTCTCCAATCAGACCAGGCTTCCCACCAGTTAAAGAACTTACTGGCCCACATTTGTTCGCCTATCATTTCAAGAGCCGGCTTATCCACACCGTAAAGATGCCTGCTCAAATAAGCGGTAACCTCGGCATCAGAAACAGAAAGGGACGCATCGAAATGCGTATACATTTGCATGGCGTCTTTGACGCCAGCCTCATAATGTTCAGCCGCAGAACCGGGGATTCCTGAACCTATCCCCCTTTCCAACGCCTCTGCCTGAAGAAATGCTGATTCAGCGGAATTCATCAGGATATAGGGAGAGTCCCTTTGAAGCATCAAATAGTTGATCCTGGAATAAGTGGATGCCTGATCGATTTTTTCTCCCTCCATTTCTTCCAAACCTGCCGCATCAAAGCCATTAGGCATGCCTCTTTGTTCCAAGGGATTGGTATTTAAGGGCGTCCAGTCCACTGCAGACCATTGGGCAATGCCTCCACTGATGATCATCAATCTGGGATCTACTTTGTCAGGAGCCGTAGCCCCTGCTTTTAGCCATTCAATAAAGGTATCTGATAAGTACCCAGGCTGGCCACCATCCCCTGGAAAAAAGGCCCTGGATATACCATTTTGATTGATCCAAAGACTAGGCCCCTCAGACATGGGCACCCAGGCATTATCCTCATTGCTCTGTATCACGCCTCTACGGCCTTGGTCACGTATTCGTTGGCCAACTCAGGTGCCACATTGGATACCCTCATGGCCAATCTCAACATCAGAGAATAACCAAACTTTTTCCATTTTGCAATATCTCCCATATAAATAATATCCGCCCTGGCAAAACCATCGTCAGGGTTAGAGGCACTTATTGCCGCAGTGGCTTCTTCCAACTCCTGAAGCAGGTGCGGGTAGATATCTGACTGATGGTCATATTCCGGAAAAAAAGTTCCATCCATGCCTTGCAAAGCCCCAAAATAGGGGATATTGCCATAAAAATCCGTCAGCCTGTGAAAATTCAATACACGCATGATCCGCGCAGCATTTCTGGTATTGATTTTATTCCCTGCATCGTATCCATCCGGGCCGGTTTGTCTTATCACTTCGGAAATATTTTTCAAGGCATCACCATAGAAAAACTCAAAAGGGGCATTGTTGGATTCAAAGTTTTCCGTGTATTTGTCACCAGGAGCAATACCGCCACCGGCATTGGCTAAATGCTGGATCAAATAGGAAGTCATCCCTATATTGGTCCTCCAATCAATGTAACGGTTGTCTCCTGCTGAACCTCCTGAGGCTGACCCCAACTGGGCTGCCGTAAACATAAAATTGAGGTCTATTTCATTCACTGCCTGTGGATTGATGTTCAAATCATGCAGCTCTTCTGTATCACACCCCATCATGGCCACACACAAAGCCATGATTGAAAGCATTACTTTATTTAATATTTTCATAGTATAATTTCAGTTTTTTGATTAAAATCCGGCCTTTAGGTTAAATCCGAAGGTCCTGGTCTGAGGCATACCAAAATAATCCAAACCTTGTCCATTACTGGAAGAGTAACCGGACTCTGGATCGATGTTGTCCACATTTTTCCATAAAATGGATAAATTTCGTCCAACAAAAGAAAGGTTCAGATTGGTAAAGGGTGTCCTGTCCAAAATACTTCTTGGGAAATTATAGCCAAAAGTAATCTGCCTCAACTTTGCGAATGATCCATCATATATAAAGTGGTCCTGCGCCCTGTTGCCCATTTGATTCCAATAGTTGTTGGCTTCTCCGGGGGTTAGGGTCTTCTCAAACGACTCATAAATTGGACTTCCACTTCCATCAGTGCCTGCCTGGATCACACCGGATACCGTCAAAGGTTCCTCACCCAATCTTCCCTGGAGGGTCTGCTTGTGCAGGCCCCATTGGGTTAAGCGGACATTGGTGCCTGAGTAGATATCTCCACCCAATCTCACATCCACCAAAGCAGAAAGGTTAAAGCCCCTGTAGGTGATGCTGTTATTGATGCCACCGGTCCAGTCAGGAATACCGTTACCTATCACTTCCATCCTATCAGATTGTACGGGGGCGCCGTTTTCTTCATATACCAACTGCCCTTCAGGTGACCGTTTTTGAACCCATCCGGCAATCACCCCAAAAGGTTGTCCTGTCCTATGTTGTACAAAAACCGTTCTGGTACGAGGTTCTTCCACATTTAGGATATCATTCCCCTCAATTAGTGATATCACCTCATTCCTGTTGCGTGCAATATTCATCGACACATCCCAATTGAAATTTCCTGTCCGAATTGGGCTACCTGTTAAGAGGATCTCAATTCCGCGGTTTTCCATTTCACCCAGATTGACCAAGGTTGAGCCAAAACCTGATGACCTGGATACCTGGGCGTTCAATTGATCATCCGTACTTCGCTGGCGGTAAACGGTCAAATCCAAGCCTAACCTGTTTTGCAGGAACCTGATGTCAATACCGGCTTCTATCTCAGTGGAAAGAAGCGGCCTTAAAAATCGGTTGGGTATGGTTCCTGCATTGCCACTAGCCGTGGCAAAGGAGGCCATGGCGACCTGGTTACCTGCTGCATTAAAAGCAGGAGCGCCCAATAGAGAATAAACATTTTGAATCTGGTAAGGGCCTACAGTAGAATTGCCCACCTGGGCCCAGGAAGCCCTTACTTTACCAAAGCTCAGCCATAACGGTAATTCTGTCAAAGCATCTGAAAAAACAAAACTTGTTCCGAGGGAAGGATAAGTGATGTCATTGAAATTTGGATCCAATACAGAAAACCAATCCGTCCTTCCTGTGCCTGTCAGAAATAAAATGTTTTTGTAACTGACCTCGGCAGAAGCAAAGGCCGAGTTGATCCCCCAACCGGAATATCCATAACCGAAATTCCTCGTGACAGTGTTATTTATGGCATGGAAGAATGGCACGTTAAACCCCTGCCCGTTTGCAGCAATGGTTTCATCCTGTCTTCTCATTCTATTGGCCCCCACAAATACGTTAACACCAATATCTCCGAAGGTACGGTCATAACCCAACATGGCCTCCAGATTGATTTCATTTACCCTTCTTTCATTTTCATTCATTGAGCCATTACGTTGATAACCTGTTCCCTGTGGGGTCAAAGTAGTTCCTCTTCTGGTATACCAGTCCATTCCGGCCCTACCCGAAAGGTAAAGGTGCTCGGTAATGGCATATTTCAAACTTCCAGATAGCAGGATCCTATCTCTGGTGTCATTTATGGAGAGCTGGTGAGTTGAAAAATAAGGATTTTGTCCCCATGGATTATTCGTCATCAGGTATTCTTCCTGCTCTGCAAAACCCCAGGTATTCAATAAGGCCGGATCCGTACCTATTGGAATGGTACCCAAACGATTAGGATCTCCTTTACCCCACTCTACGTTTACATTTGGCGGTAAGGCAAATATGGATTGGAAAGCATTACCAGGAGAATCAGATACCCTGGGTCTATTTTTGGTCCTTTCATTGGAATACAGGACCTTGGCATCAAATGTAAGTTTGCTGCCAAATTTACCGCTTGAAGCCAAAGAAACGTTAATCCTGTCAAAACCTGCATTGGGAACTACTGAGTTGCTTCTCAAGTCTGTCGCATTGAACCTGAAAGTTTGATTTTCACCACCACCCGATAATGAAATTCCATTGGTGATGGCTGTGCCGGTTTGGTAAAAGCGGTTCCAATTATCTCCTGCATATACATAGGGCCTTTCAATGCCATCAAAATGCATGGATGTGCCGGAACCCAACCGCTCACCCCAGGCCTGTGTACCCCAATCATAACCCTGACGTACGGTAGTGGGCCTTACAGCGGCACCGGTTTCCTGATCGCCTTGAAACCTGCCTGAACCAAAAGTGGTCTGCAGGTCCGTTTGATCGTTGATTCTTTCAAATACCGTATTGGTGTTGAATTCTACACCAATACCTTTTCGGGCCGTACCTCTTTTTGTGGTGATCAGGATTACCCCATTGGCCGCCCTAGCCCCATACAAGGCTGCCGCACTGGCTCCTTTAAGTACAGACATGGATTCGATATCATCGGGATTCACACTGGTCATCCCATCGCCCTGGTCAGCTCCTCCCCACACACCTGCCTGTCCAAAGTTGGTGTTGTCCATAGGAATACCATCTATTACGTACAAGGGCTGGTTGCCCCCCTGTAGAGAGGTATTACCCCGGATAATTACCCTCGAGGATCCTGCCGGCCCTGAAGCTACATTACTGACATTCACTCCTGCCAGCCAATTGGTTGGCAATATTGTTTTCTCGGGCAGCAGTGAATTCTTCACCCCCCACCTTGGTAATGGAATATTGGAGTGCCCGCACATTCCTTTCTATTCCCAAAGCAGTAACGACTACTTCAGAAAGTTCCGCAGCATCTTCGCTAAGGCTGACATTAATGGTGGTACGGTTTCCAACGGTCTGCTCAGTGGTCTTAAAACCCAGGTAAGAAAATACCAGGACGGTCTCCGAACCAGGCACATTCAAACTGTAGTTCCCATCCACATCCGTGGCAGTACCTGTAGAGGTACCTTTGATCAATACCGAAACACCCGGTAAAGGCATGCCATCGGCTTCGCCTGTCACCGTTCCAGTTACGGTTTGCCCTAAGGCCATATTTCCCAAAGAGGACAATAAGGCCAGGCATACAATTAAGTAATAGGTTTTTCATAGATAATTAATTTGGGTTAAACTATTAATTGAAACTAAAAGGAATATTTAGTTATCAAGCTTATTTATATAACCAGAAGTATCCTGTAGTCCTCCAAGCACAGTACCAGTTATTTCCGGGACTACAATCGATTGAATTCCTGATAAATCTTCTCATTACATAGGTAAATAAAAGTGACAAGCGGTAAATAAACCTATAAATTTTAAGAAATGTAGGCTATAATTAAGTAATAAAAAAGTACACAGAGGATTTTTTTAAACCTGCTAAACACCACTTTTTTTACACCAGCGGATTGATGTTGATTAATTAAGTATTCAAATCATTATAAAATGATCATCTTTAAATGGTTATTTTTAAAGTTTAAATTAATGGAAGTATAATAAGAAGTTGACTTACAATATAATCTGGTGCTGCTGAAAAGCAAAATACAGCATTCTGATTCCAAAAATTATCAACAATATTCCCACTGTCCTGTTCATTTTCAGCATCAAACTAGCGGTAATATGGCGTCTTAGGGATTGTGCCATATAGGCTTTAAACAAATCAAATGAAAATACGGTGATCAGCAGGGCCATATAATAAAACGCCTTATCCATAGTGTCAAAACTGGATTTTAAATTAACAAGCCCTGCCACTGAAATCCAAAATAAAAAAACAAAAGGATTGATTCCGTTTAAACCCAAACCCTTAAAAAAACCTTTCCGCTTTCGGGCTGTTCCCGAATTTCCTGAAAGGGGCTCTCTCATGGTCCTTGCCCTCCATGTGGCCCAACCAATTCCAACCAAAATCATTCCTCCAACATAACCCAATATAACCTTGAAAGCTGTATTCCCAATCAAAAAAGAGATGCCAAAATAAGTAATTATCACGAAAATGGAATCACTAAGCAAAATCCCAAGGGCCATAAAAAAGGAATGGCGAAAGCCATTTTCAAGGCTGTTTTGTATCAATGCAAAAAATACCGGGCCTATGATCAAGGACAATACCAGTCCCATACCTATCCCCTCCAAGATGGCCCAAATCATGATTCCTTGGTTTTCACCTTTAGAAATCTAACCCAATCATCAGCCATTTTCCCTTTTAAAACCCTTGGGAATTTATGCTGCCCGCCTTCTTTACCCTCTTTTTTCATCCAATCGTAAAAAGTATTGGCCGAAAGTAATGTCAAATTTATTTGCTTTAGGGCATGGTTTCTTTCCGTGATATAATCGTCATTGACTGCTTTTAAATTCTCATCAATCCGGTGCTTAAGCTGCGCTTCATCAACCTGATCTTCTGTACCTATATACCAATGGTGGGCAAAGAGGGATCCAAAAGGCTCTCCGATGACCGTAAATTCCCTAATGCTGATACTGAGCTGATCTTCGGCCATTTCCACGGCTTTGTTCAAATTGTCCACTGAAAGGTGCTCACCGCATAAACTCAAAAATTGCTTGGTCCTTCCCGTGATTATGATTTCACTTTCCTCCTTAGACACCAACCTTATCACATCTCCTATCAGGTAGCGCCAAGCTCCTGCGCAGGTGCTGATGAGAATGGCATAATCCACACCTTCTTCTGTTTCCCCTATGGATATTGGCTTTACAAAGTCTCTTAATTCACCATTTTCATCAAAATTACTATCAATAAAAGGCAAGAATTCGTAAAATATCCCATTATTCAGGACCAACCTCATGGATTTTCGGTTGGGGCCAGCCTGAAAAGCCAAAAACCCTTCACTAGCCAGATATGTCTCTATATAAATTAACGGCATCTCTAAAAGTTTCTCAAACCCTTTCTTGTAGGGCTCAAAGTAAACCCCACCATGAACAAAAATCCTTAGGTTGGGCCAGAGTTCATGGATATTTTTCAATCCATACCTATCTATAATTTTTTCGAGTAAAATCTGAAGCCAGGATGGCACGCCAACAATTATTCCAATATCCCAATTAGGGGCATTATCTACGATTTGTTCCAATTTTTCACCCCAGTTTTTATTCTTGGCAATTTTATTTCCAGGTTTATAAAAAC
>JBBDSB010000386.1:0-6129 GCA_040905205.1 Cyclobacteriaceae bacterium | reverse complement strand
AAAAAACAAAACTGCAGCCAGCTCACAAAGGGTTAAAGCATTGCAGATGCTGTCTTCCCAACAGCGGCCGGAATTGGTCCCGGAGATCCCAGGGCTTTTGGAGGAGAATGAGCTAAGATTAGAAGCTATTCGGGCGGTTGCTGCGTATGATCAGGAACCTTTGGGCAGGCGTTTATTGGAAAAATACCCTTTGTATAATGAAGAGGAAAAATCCGAGATCATCAGGACCATGGCATCACGTGCCAGATATGGTAACCTGTTGGCCAAAGAAATCAAATCCAAAAATATTCCCAAAAAGGACATCCCGGTACCCATTGCACGACAATTGCACAGGGTTGTGGGCAGCGGATTTATAGAAATATGGGGTCCTATTGAACATATTCCCAAAGATGAGACAGCCTATTTACAATATAAAAAATTATTCACAGAAGAAGCCCTGGCCCGGGCAGATCTCAGAGAGGGTAAAAAACTCTTCATGCAATCCTGCGGAAACTGTCATAAAATGTTTGGTGAGGGAGCCGATTTAGGGCCTGACCTTACAGGGTCAAATCGGCAGGATCCGGATTATATCTTAATGAATGTATTGGAACCAAGTGCTGAAATTCAAGATGCGTACCGAATGGTGGTGATCACTACTTTGGACGGACGTACTTATACGGGTAATATAGCTGCCGAAAGCTCAAGGCAAATTACCCTTAAAGTGGTAGGACAAGAAACAGTCATCATCAACAAATCCAATATACAAAATAAAGAGGTCACCCCGGTGTCTTTGATGCCTCCGGGTTTGTTTGAATCGCTTGGGGAAGAGGAAGTCATCGCTTTGATGGCCTACCTGCAAACCCAGAAAAAAATCAACTGAAATTAAAATCTTCGCTTGTGGGAATTATCTTTCAATAAAGCCTGAACCTTACGCCTGCGGAATTGGTCAACAAATGGTTCCATTTTGAGGATGGAGTTCCCCATTCCGGTAGTTGACCCAAATTTAAGGAAAGGCCATATTCCAGTTTATAAAACAAGGCTAAATATTCATTGAACTCCACATTTACACCTCCATTGGGGGCCAAAATTGCTTTGGTATATAATTTAGTCGCCGGATTTTCAGAACTTACGATGGGTGTATCGGTATTTAAAGTTACAAACTGAAATCCCAGGTCACTGCCAAAGAAAAACGTAAACAAATCAGAAAAATAATAATCATACCGGTAAACCATTTTGGTTTCAATCAGTTGTTGGTTAAAATTTTCTATTTCATTACTTTGGTGGTCATCGAGATTCAGCCTGTCTTTTCCTTCAAAACGATAGGCTCCTATGCTGATACCCAAGTTAAGTATATCCGAAGAAAAGGGCAGTAATTCCTGTTTGAGCGCAGTGAATTCAAAACCCAGGGCCGGTTCGTAAAAATTTTTCCCGTTTCCCAAAAATACCTTATAAGCTGCCCCTCCGCCTAACTCCAATTTTTGTGCCCTGGCATTATGGCTGCTTATAAGCATAAGGGAAAATACGCCACATAGGAAAAATAAATTTCGAAAACTGCCTTTCATGGTCATGTTGATTCTATGGTTATACCATCCGGTTTATGCTTAATTTATGCATTGAATAATGCCCTTTACAATTTTTGTTCCAAAAATTAAATGGCTACAATAAGGGCCATCTTATTTTTTAAAATTGTCTATCTTTGACATTCAAAAGGAGTATAAAGTTGAATAAAATCATTATTGAAGGATTTAAATGGAGCTTTGGTGGAGAGATGCTGAAATTTCTTAATGAAAAAGCAATTTGGATAGAAAACGAAAAAACATTATTGCTGGCAGATACCCATTTTGGAAAGGCAGGACATTTTAGGAAAGCTGGAATTCCTGTCCCGGAAAATATTCACCTCCATGATTATATAAGATTGGACCATCTCATCCACCTGCTGGACCCGGTTATGGTGGTTTTTTTGGGAGATCTTTTTCATAGCGAATACAATACGGATTGGGAAACATTAAATACCTATTTGACCAGACATCCCCAAATTGATTTTCATTTGGTAAAAGGCAATCACGATATTCTAAACGAAGAAAAATACCTGTCTGCCAAATTAATTCTTCACCATCAACGGTTTAACAGGTTTAATTTCATTTTCACCCATGAACCATTGCCACTTTCTGTTCCCGGAAAACTTAATATTTGTGGTCATTTTCATCCCGGAATTACTTTAAAGGGTAGAGGAAAGCAGGGGCTTAAGCTTCCCTGCTATTTTTATCGGGATAATTGCCTGATTTTGCCGGCATTTGGTAGTTTCACGGGACTGATGAACATCGGGCTGGATAAGGATGGTGAGATTTACGCTGTGACTGGTCAAAAGGTAATTCCCATCAAAATAAAAAATAAGGTTGGTTAAGTTAATATACCTGATTAATTTTGGTCCATATTATTGATTTCAACCATGAAAAGGTTTCCAAGAAAAAAAACCAGGTTAGGCAGTTATAAATTTGTAAGTGTGCTTTTTAGCATTACCCTGTCTTTATTGATCATGGGCCTTTTCGGTATCATTCTGATTCAGGCAAAGGTTTTGACCAAAAAGATTCGTGAAAATATAGAAATCCAGGTGTTTCTTAATAAATCTGTTGACAAGGATGAAATTTCTGAAATTACCCGTTTATTGGAAGCTAAACCTTACGTTCTTAAAAAGGAAGATGGTTCGGCCCTGACTTTTTTCTCAAAGGAGGAAGCTGCGGCAACTTTTATGGAGGAGGTGGGAGAAGATTTTACAAAATTCCTTAATGACAATCCCCTTAGGGATTCATTTACTTTCTCTGTTGGTGAAACCTACCAAACAGGAGATCAAATTTCAGTAATTGTGGCTGAGATCGAAGGCATCCCGGGGGTATTTGAGGTGACCTATATGCAGGATCTGGTGGAATCGATCAATAAGAACCTGGTTAAGGTAAGCATTGTTTTGGGAGCATTTGTATTGATACTATTGGTCACCGTAGTCATTTTGATCAGCAATACCATACGTTTGGCCTTGTTTTCACAACGCTTTTTGATCAGAAGTATGCAACTGGTTGGGGCCACTAAGGGTTTTATCAGGAGGCCATTCCTCTGGAGGTCATTTCTTTTTGGCGCTTTGGGCGGGTTTTTGGCCTCGGGAATTTTATTTGCTTTGCTCGAATATGGGAAACAGGTGATTGATGGTTTAAACCTTTTATACGACCTGGAATTACTCCTGGCACTTTTTGGTGCTTTGATTTTAATGGGGGCATTTTTATCATGGGTGAGTACGTTCAGGTCACTCAACAAATACCTGAACATGTCATTGGATGAATTATATTAATACTATGGAAGAAAATAAATTTCCTTTTTCAAAAAGAAATTATCGACTGATGCTGATTGGCATTGCCATCATTGTGTTGGGTTTTACCATTATAGGCCTTGACCAGGAACAACATGGGTTTGGTTTCATGGGACTAACCTTAGGTCCCCTTGTTGCCCTTTTTGGATTTTTATTTCAATTTTACGCTATCTTTTACAGGGCAAAATCTAATAAATGACTTATATACAGGCCATTATTCTTGGCATCATTCAGGGATTGACGGAATTTTTACCGGTGTCTTCATCAGGACATCTTGAAATTGCATCCGCCATATTGGGAAGCAGTTCAGTTCCTGCAGAAAGTTTAATGTTTACGGTGGTGGTTCATTTTGCAACGGCTCTAAGTACGGTTACAGTTTTCAGAAAGGATATTTATGAAATTTTCCGGGGGCTTTTCCAGTTCAGGAAAAACGAGGAGACTTTATTTTCCATGAAAATAATCCTATCCATGATTCCCGCCGTAATCATAGGTTTGGTTTTTGAGAAAGAGCTGGAAAAATTGTTTGGGGGGAAAATTGTTTTTGTTGGCTGCATGTTATTGGTTACCGCTACCCTGTTGTTTCTTGCAGATAAGGCCCGGGATACCGGCAAATCGGTTTCCTTCTTCCATGCTGTCCTCATTGGGATGGCACAGGCTATTGCCATGCTGCCAGGCATTTCCAGAGCTGGAGCTACCATATCGACTTCAGTCCTTTTGGGGATTGATAAGAACAGGGCGGCCCGGTTTTCGTTTTTGATGGTGGTACCCCTAATCCTAGGTAAAATAGGTAAAGATATCCTTGACGGGGCCTTGAATTCCCAGGTAGAACAATTCGGGACTTTAATAGCCGCTTTTATGGCTGCTTTTATAGCCGGGTTAATAGCCTGTACCTGGATGATCCAATTAGTAAGAAAAAGCAAGCTTACCTATTTTTCTATTTATTGTGGTATTGTAGGAATTTTGGCTATCATTGCTGGTTTAACCCTCTAAAATGGAACATGATCATGCATATGGGGAAGTTTTTTTGGTGAACAAACCTATTCGGTGGACTTCCTTTGATGTTATAAAAAAATTAAGAAATGCGTTAAAAGTAAAAAAGGTGGGGCATGCCGGCACCCTGGACCCTTTAGCAACCGGTTTATTGATTGTATGTGCAGGGAGACAAACCAAAAACATTGACCAATACCAAGCTCAGGAAAAAGAATATACCGGTACCATGGTCTTGGGAAAGACCACCGAATCATTCGATTTGGAAAGGGAAATCCTGGAAGTGGCCAATCCCATGCATCTGAAACCAGATGATATCCAAAAAGCTGCTGCAAGGCTTACAGGAGATGTCCTCCAAATACCACCCAACCATTCAGCCATTAAAAAGGATGGCAAACGGGTATATGAATCGGCAAGAAAAGGCATTAGCCTGAAGCTTGAACCTCGTCCGGTAAAGGTTCGTGTTTTTGAAATTACCGAAGTAAACTTACCGGAATTCCACTTTAAGATCGTCTGCTCAAAAGGTACTTACATCCGAAGCCTGGCCAGGGACATGGGAGAACTTTTAAAAGTAGGTGCCTATTTATCTGCCCTCACCAGAACCAGAATTGGAGATTACAGTCTTAAAGATGCCTGGGAATTGACGCCTTTAATCAATAAGATCAAAATGGAGCAAAATGAAGATTTATAAGTCATTGGAAAATTTTCCTTTTATCCAACGACCTGTGGTAACCATTGGTACTTTTGATGGCGTTCATTTGGGCCATCAAAAAATATTAAAACGCCTCCAAAAAATTGTTCAAAAAACCGATGGTGAAAGCGTTTTGATAACTTTTTGGCCCCATCCCAGAATGGTGTTGAATCCGGACAATCATGGGATAAAAATACTCAATACCTTTAAAGAAAAGGTGGCCCTGTTAGAATCCTTTGGTATCCATCATTTGCTAAGCATCCCCTTTACCAGGGAATTTTCAAAAATGAGTTCCGAAGCCTTTATCCAGGAAATATTGATTGAAAAAATCCACACCCACAAATTGGTTATAGGCTATGACCACAGATTTGGTAAAGGGAGGGAAGGAAGTTTCGACCATTTAAAAAATAATCAAACCCAGTATGGATTTGATTTGGAAGAAATCCCCAGGCAGGATATTGATAATATTGGCATAAGCAGCACAAAAATCAGAAAGGCTTTGGAAACAGGCCGAATTCGAACCGCCAATGAATTTTTGGGAAGGTCCTACTTCCTTGAGGGCACGGTAATCAAAGGCAACCAGATCGGTCGCACGCTGGGGTTTCCAACTGCTAATATCCAATTACCAGACCCAAATAAATTAGTCCCTAAGGATGGTGCTTACCTGGTGGAGGTGGAAGTGGAAGGTGAGCCTTTTAATGGAATGTTAAATATTGGTAACCGTCCGACCCTCCTACCGGGAACCAAAACCATTGAAGTCCACATTTTTTCCTTCTCCAAGGATATATATGGGCATACGATTAAGGTTTGGTTCAGGGATTTTTTGAGACCTGAGAAAAATTTCGGAAATTTAGAAGGGTTGAAATTGCAATTGGAACAAGACAGGGAAAATGCATTGCGTTTTTTTAAAGACAAGCAATAATTTAATGTCAAAATATGATCAATAAAACAGTTCAGAGTGCTGAAGAAGCAGTTGTGGACATTCAAAGTGATGCCGTGTTGATGTTTGGGGGATTTGGCCTCTGCGGAATACCCGAGGGCTGTATTCAGGCCTTACTTCAAAAAGATATTAAGGGACTTACCTGCATTTCCAATAATGCCGGTATAGATGATT
>JBBDSB010000385.1:0-34520 GCA_040905205.1 Cyclobacteriaceae bacterium | reverse complement strand
CCCCTGGCATTTCTTTTTGCGGCATTCCCTCCAGACCCAATAATTGATAAACCGGGCTTGCCGCAACACAGGAAAGAAACTCTCCCCTGGGGTCCGCCCAGCGGTCATCTTCTCCACTGGCCACATAAACGGGTCTTGGCACCATCAGTGCCAATAACTGGTGTTGATCTATGGGTGATTGGGTCTCCTTTTGGTTGTATTTATTAAAATTATCGGCAAACCAGTGGGAAAAAGCCGTATTGATTCTGCCTATGGTTTCTCCATATTGCCTTCGGGAGAGTGCTGCTCCTCCACAACCAGAATTATTGGAAATGACCAGGGCGAATCGCTCATCCAAGGCACCAGCCCAGAGGGCGGCTTTTCCCAACCGGCTATGTCCCAAAATGGCCACTTTTTCCGAATTGATGCCGGGCTCATTTTCAAGGTAGTCCATGACCCGGGAAAGGCCCCAGCCCCATGCGGCAATGCTGCCCCACGCATCAGGCCGACCATTGTGACCCATCACCTGGTGAATGCCGTTCTCGAAACCATCATCAAAATCAGGATCGATGTCTCCATAATAAAGGGTGATCAATCCATATCCCCGGGAAAGTATTTCTTGGTAGGGCCAATTTGGAATCCGTTTACCCCTACCTTTTGAGGAAGCGCGATTGCTACTGCTCCCCATGGCTTCATTGTCCCGGATCCAGGTAGTTGGAATCTGCACGAGGGTATCCTTTGCCAGGGTGTGGTTGCCATAGAAATTCAAACCCATGAATGCGGGTACTTTTTGGCGGGAATGGGGCAGGAAAATAAGCACATTCATAGAAATTGAATTCCCCTCTTTTTCCAAAGTCAATTTAATTTCCTTTCTGATAGCCGTACCTCCTAAAAATTCCTCATCCACAGACAAAATTTCATGATGCATTTTTCCATCCCAATTGGGGCTTATTCCATACACTTCCTGTTCAAAGATAGAAAGTAGCTCTCCCCTTCTTTTTTCCCAATCGGAGGGTTCCCGCACCAGTTTACCATTTTTGAACAGCAAAGGATCCGGCAAATGGTAATCAGGCACCTTTCCTTCATCATAATTGGCCGGAATGGATTGCCCATACAACTGGCAAAACAATACCATGTTCATCAACATACTTATCCATAAAAATTTCATGGGCATTTAATTTGGGTTCGGATATAAAGGCAGTTAAATTACCCTTTTTCTTCTAAACTACCAAATGGATGTTTTGAGCCATAAATACCAGGCCCCGGGATTCGGCCCACTCTACGTGCCCACCAATATTTCAGTTTTTTTTCCGTCCTTTTAAAGTAAAACCTATATTTGCGAACTCAATAAAATAAAACCAAGCGCATGAATCATTTCATTGAAGAATTAAGGTGGAGGGGTATGTTACAAGACATGACCCCGGGTATAGAGGGGCATTTAAATCAAGGAAAGTCATCCGCCTATTTGGGTTTTGATCCTACTGCCGACTCGCTGCACATCGGGCATCTTGTCGGTGTGATGACGCTATTGCATTTTCAAAAAGCGGGACATAAGCCCTATGCATTGATAGGAGGTGCAACCGGAATGATCGGGGATCCCTCTTTTAAATCCTCGGAGAGGAATCTCTTGGAAAAAGAAACATTAGACAAAAACATTGCCGGCATCAAAAAACAGTTGGAAAAGTTTCTCGATTTTGATAGTGAAATAGAAAACAAGGCCGAATTGGTTAACAATTACGAATGGATGTCCCAATTTTCCTTTTTGGATTTTATCAGGGATGTGGGGAAACATATTACAGTGAACTATATGATGGCAAAAGATGCTGTCAAAAGAAGGTTAGGGGATGGAAATGGATTGTCTTTTACCGAATTCACCTACCAATTAATTCAGGGATATGATTTTTATTATTTATGGAAAAATAAAGCATGCCCTATACAGCTTGGGGGATCTGACCAGTGGGGAAATATCGTAACCGGAACCGAATTGATTCGAAAAATGGAAGGTGGTGAATCCTATGCCCTCACCGTTCCTTTAATTACCAAAGCTGATGGAAGTAAATTTGGAAAAACCGAGGGAGGAAGTGTCTGGTTGGACCCTGAAAAAACGACACCCTATGCATTTTACCAATTTTGGCTCAACGTATCAGATAAAGATGCCTCAAAGTATATCCGGATTTTCACCACGCTGGACAGAAAATCCATAGAAGACCTGGAAGAACAACATCATTCAGAGCCGCACCAGCGGTTATTACAAAGGGAAATTGCCAAACAAATTACCATAATGGTACACCATGAAGCTGACTATAAAAAAGCAGTCAATGCTTCTGGTATTTTATTTGGCAAATCTTCTTTAGAGGATCTTTCCAGTTTAGATGAAAGAACCTTTTTAGAAGTATTTGAAGGGGTCCCAATTCTGGAAATGAATTACGATACCTACGAAAAGAAACAAGATGTTTTGGATCTTCTCACTCATGATCAAATGATTTTTCCTTCTAAGGGTGAAGCAAGAAAAATGATACAGGGAGGAGGTGTAAGCATCAATAAGTTGAAGGTAGATTACCCTCAGAACACCATGGATTTCCCATTGCTTCAAAAAATGTATTTGTTGGTTCAAAAGGGGAAAAAGAAATATTATATTGTGAAAATCCAAGATTAGGACCGACCTTGGACTAAGACAAGTTTCCTTAAATTTTTATCTTCCCTGTTAAAATGGGCCTTTACGAAAGACAACAAAAAGAAAAGAAAATCCTGGAAGCTGCGATAAGGCTTTTTGATGATAAGGGATTTTATGCTACGAAGGTATCGGATGTGGCCAAGCTGGCCAAAATCAGTAAAGGTTTGGTTTATTTCTATTTTAAAAGTAAGGAAGATCTTTATATGGCCATCACCAAAAGGGGGTTTGATGAACTAAAAGAAGTTTTCAACAAATCATTCATTAAAAATAAAGATAAATCAGGGATAGAAGTAATTGCTGAATTGGTAGAAGGATATTTTGATTTTATGGGAGAAAAAAAATGTCTACACGAAGCCATCCTTCATTTTTTAAAAGTTTTGGATCAATACAACCATAATAAAGAAAAATTAAATCCCCTGATTCGGGAAAGCCAACATTTCAACAAATTACTTGTCAGTCACCATGATTTGGCCAAAATGGGAATTAAGGCCATCTCTCTGGGAATCAAGGATGGGAGCATGAGACCTGATTTGCAAGCTGAAACGACATTTTATACGCTATGGAGCATGTTACTGGGTAACCACCTTTTGAACGGGAGCATCCTTTCTGAGCCCAAAGAGATAAAAATCAATGCCGAAAGTTGGAAAAATGGCTTTTTAAAGCTGTTCTTCGAAATTTTAAAGGGAAGTCAGCAACAATCCCAAATCAAACCCATACAGGGTAGGTTATTTTAATATTTCAGAACCAAACCTTCTGGATAAAGTTTATATCTTTATCTCAGTACCCTTTATTATTTTTAAAAAAATTACTACATTATGTCATTAAGGCATTTTAATTGTACTAGTTTAAAAAATATTTTATTGAACTAAAAAAACGACAACATGGATCTTGCCATAGGAGCTCTAATCATTATCGCCATAGTTATTGCTTTGATTATTCTTTTCAAAAAAATCTTTAATAAAAATAAAAAGGAAACCGATACTTCCCAGGATATTGCTTCAGAGGAGGTATTGAAAAAAGAGGTTTCGGAATTCGATGGTGAAACCGAAAAGGACGCCAAACATAGAAAAGACCAAAAAAATACCAAGGATTGAATTTTCATCAAGTAAAATATGGATTTAAGAACATTATTTTCACTCCAAGATAAAGTAGCTATCATTACAGGTTCAAGTAGGGGCATTGGTTTTTCCATTGCCCATTTTTTTGCTGCTGCCGGCGCAAAAGTGGTGATCAACAGTAGAAAACAGGAAGATCTTGATGAAATGTCCCAAAAACTTCTGAAAAAGGGTTATGAAGTAATGGGCATCGCCAGTAATATAGGATATGCAGATCAAAGAAAAAACCTCATTAATAAAACCATTGAAAAGTATGGTCAGATTGATATCCTGGTCAACAATGCAGCTACTAATCCTGTATATGGTCCTATTCATGAAACTGATTTGCCTGCATTCGAAAAAATCCTGGATGTGAACCTCAAAGCACCCTATGAACTTTCGAAATTAAGTTTACCTTTTCTCAGACAATCATCATCTGCCTCCATCATCAATATCAGTTCAATTGGTGCCCTTTCTCCCCAAAAAGGTTTAGGACTTTACAGTGTGAGTCAATCTGCTTTGATTTCCCTTACCAAAGTATTTGCCAAGGAATGGGGTGAATATAATATCCGGGTCAACGCTATTTGTCCAGGCCTGATTAAGACCAAATTCAGTGAGGCCATATGGTCGAATGAAGTGGTTAAAGAAAAATTTCTATCTGAACTTCCCCTAAAAAGAATGGGAGAAGAAGATGAAATAGGCGCAATGGCTTTGTTTTTAGCATGCAAAGCTTCCAGTTATATCACTGGATCCATCCTTTCTGTGGATGGCGGATTTAATGCCTAAACAGGGTGAACAATGGACTCACTGTTTTTCTTCCCCATGCTTATGGTTTTCATCCTCCAATTCTACCAGTTTTACCCTTACGGCTTGTTTTAAAGGAACGATACTTCCCCCCATTTTTTCAGCGATATAAAAGGTTACCTGAGCACCAAATAAAAAAATGACCACAGAATAAAATACCCAAATTAAAATAGCCACTAGTGAGCCGGCTGTGCCATAATAGCTACCCACATCGGCATTACTCATATAAAGCCCGATTAAATATTTTCCCAGGCCGAACAGCAGCATGGTAACCAATGCACCTAACCATACATCTTTCCACTTCACCACCGCATCCGGAAGGATTTTATACATTAAACCAAAAACCAGAACGAGAATGGCCTGAGTCAAAATAAAATTGATGACCGTTGCCAAGATCAAAGTACTCCAGTCAAACAAATCTGAAAAATAATTCAATAAAATCACAATAAAAGCATCTGCCAATAACGAAACCAACAATATAAATCCAATGGAAGCCACCATAGAAAAACTCAAAAGCCGGTTGATAACAAATTTCAAAAACCCCCTTTCCGGTTTCGATTTAATATGCCAAATATGGTTAATGCTGGCCTGTAAACTTACGAATACAGTGGTGGCACTAAATATCAAAACACTAATTCCAATTACCTTGGCGTAAAATGCCTGGCCTTTAACAGTTACATTTTTAATGATGTCGTTCAATGTGTCTGCGCTTTCCTGACCGATAAGTTCACTTACTTGAGCGAGAAGTTCATCTTTAACGGTATTTTCGTTGTAGAAGGTAGCCGCAATATTCAATACGATGATAAGTAAAGCCGGCAGAGAAAAAATTGTATAAAAAGCTGTTGAAGCAGCAAAAGTCATGGAATCGCTTTTTCCAAAATTCTTTATGCTATCAATTAGGATATCGAAAAACGTATATTTTTTAAGGTAATTCAGTCTTTTTTTTATCATCACAATACCAGAATATTTTCCTTACATTCAATTGGTTTACGCAAAGCTATTTACCCCCAATATCGGTAAAAAAGCAGTTTAAGCGGACATTGTTTACCGGATTCCCTGACTTGGATATTTCCCGGTAATCGTCCTGCAAAATGCCATCATTTCTTCAATTTGGGCTTCCATCTGTCCATTAGGATGAATCGTGGGGCCGATGCCTGCCAATTTATTTTTATAATCCAAAAAACCGATGACGATGGGTACACTAGCCCCCTGGGCAATATGATAAAACCCCGATTTCCATTTAGGGGCATACTTTCTTGTTCCTTCAGGGGTAACCATAATCACCAATTCCTCTTTTACATTCAACATTTGAATCATGGCCTCCGTATAGGTTTGCTTTCTTTTTCCAGAAATTCTTTTTCTGTCTATGGCAATACCTCCAAGGGATTTGATCAGCCATCCCAAGGGGCCCACCATCACTTCCTTCTTTATCGTAAATTGTACAGGTACCTTCATAATGAAAAAAGCAGCTCTGGCGTACAATAAATCCCAATTGCTGGTATGGGGAACAGCAATTAACACGGCTTTTTTCACTCCTTTTGGCCACTCTCCGGAAATTTTCCAACCCGTAATCCAAAAAACAAATCGAGCCAAATTCCTCATTTTTTTATGGTGTTTAATCCTATATTTTTTAAATCCAACAAAGATAAAACTCCTTCTAATGCTGAAATGCCAGCCTTGTATCCCTCCTGGTAAATTTCCCTTGCTTTTTTTATCTCCAAAACCCCATACCTGGCCAATCCTGGAGGCTCTATAAAGAAATCACATTTTCCCCTTCGACTGTAAACATTATAGTTCATGGACATGATCACTGTTCTTTCTATCAAGCCTTTAATATTGGTTACGTTCTGTTCTTCTGCCAATTGGTTACAATTTACACCGATAATTAGATCACAAATCCCTTCTAGTGGCTCCACTGGCAAGTTGTTTAATATTCCACCATCGATATAATAATTCCCATCAATTAAAATCGGTTCAAACATACCCGGTATACAGGAAGAAGCCATCAATGCTTTGATAATGGGACCTTTGGAAAAATAAACAGTTTTGCCCTTATGTAAATCTGTAGTGGCTACGGTCATTGGAAGTTTAAGCGCACTAAAATCATCCTCAGGAAGGTATTTTGCATACAAAGACTTAACCAAGTCCATTTTCAATATGGCCTTCCAACTAATTGCAGGTCTAATAAATTTAAAATATTTGGTTTGTATGATGATTTCAAGAATTTCTTCGGGTTGGTACCCATAAGCATACATGGCGCCAACTATGGCACCTGCACTGCTTCCCGAAAGGTGAGTCGGGAAAATTGAAGCTTCATTCAATGCTTTTAAAACCCCTAGATGGGCAACGCCCCTGACTCCTCCGCCGGAAAGGACAATACCTATGTTTTTATCTGCTTTCAATTTAAACTCATATAAAATTTAAAGCCAAAATCGGATAAAAGCCATTATCCCGGGCAAATTTCATCAACCTTTCCGAATCTATTCATTTACTATTCCCATGGAGCAGAATTTTTCGATTCTATTATCGATCCTCTTTTCAGGTTTGATTTTATCGAGCTCTGCAAGAGAGGTTTTAATCATCTCTTTCATCCTATCGGCCATTCCTTTCAGGTTTCGGTGAGCCCCCCCAAGAGGTTCTTCAATAATTCCATCTATCAGCTGATGGTGAAGCATATCCTGACCGGTAAGTTTGAGGGCTTCTGCCGCCTGTTCTTTATAATCCCAGCTCCTCCACAAAATCGAGGAACAGGATTCCGGAGAAATCACTGAATACCAGGTATTTTCAAGCATGAATACCTTATCCCCTATGGCGATCCCCAATGCACCACCCGAAGCTCCTTCACCAATGATAATACAGATTACAGGAACTTTTAATTTAAACATTTCCCTAAGATTCCTGGCTATGGCTTCTCCCTGTCCCCTTTCTTCGGCCTCCAATCCTGGAAAGGCCCCAGGTGTATCAATCAGGGTAATAATTGGTTTGTTGAATTTTTCTGCGATTTTCATCAATCTTAAGGCTTTTCTATACCCTTCTGGGTTGGCCATTCCAAAATTTCTTTCCTGCCTTTGCTTGGTATTCCTGCCTTTTTGTTGCCCAATAAACATAACTGTCCGGCCGTCAATATCTCCCAAGCCTCCAATCATGGCTTTATCGTCCTTCACCGTCCTGTCCCCAAAAAGTTCAATAAAATCATTTGTCATATCATATATATAATCCAAAGCATAGGGTCTATCTGCATGACGGGATAATTGAACCCTTTGCCACCTGGTAAGATTTTGGAACGTTTCTTTTTTCAAAGCCTGAATTTTTTCTTCCAAGGATTGAATATCATCTGATAGATCAATATTTTTACCTTTTGCCAAATGAATCATTTCGTGTAATTTTTGCTCTAAATTGGCAATGGGTTTCTCAAATTCTAGTACCATACTCATGCATTTTTTGATTAACAAAGATAAAAATTTATTTTTGATTCATAGGGTTGTCCAATTAAACCCATATCACTTATGACTTTTTCATTTCAGAATTTTACCATCTTCCATAGTCAACATCCTATCTGACATTTTTGCCAAAGCCAGATTATGGGTTACAATTACAAAGGATTGGCCAAATTCATCTCTTAGGTGAAAAAAAAGCTCGTGCAATGCCTGGGCATTGTTAGTGTCAAGGTTACCACTGGGCTCATCTGCAAAAATAATTGCCGGATTGTTCACCAATGCCCTTGCCACAGCGACCCTTTGTTGTTCTCCCCCAGATAATTCTGCCGGTTTGTGGCTAAGCCGGTCCCTTATACCAAGAAGGTCTGCAAGATCAATGGCCCTTTGTCGGAGAAATTTTTCTGATTTCCCACCAATAAGCCCGGGAATAAAAATATTTTCTTCGGCAGTAAACTCAGGTAAGAGATTGTGAAACTGGAATATAAACCCTACTTTTTGATTTCTAAAGGCTGCTAGCTGATCCCCATTCAAGCCTGAAAGATCAACGCCATCCACTTCCAAAGTACCGGAATCAGCTCTATCTAAAGTGCCTAAAATGTGAAGTAAAGTACTTTTCCCTGCTCCTGAAGCACCCACAATAGAAACTATTTCAGCCTGCTTAATTAAAACATCTACCCCTTTCAGGACATGAAGATCACCGTAAAATTTTTCAATGGATTTGGCTACCAGCATTTGTCAAACAAAAGTCCAATAAAATAAAACAAAGATATTAACATGGGATAAAATTAATCAATTTTTTAAAAAGTAACGGCATAGCGAAACATTTCCCCAATTATCACCCTTACAGAGTTGATTCTTAATTATATATAAAAATAAATTAATTAGCAACACAAAAAATAAGGATATAAAATTCAAAAAGGGAATAAGAAACCTTGAATAATCGGACATTTGCCATTAACTTCGGGCAAAAATTTGACCGGGATGAATATACACGAATATCAAGCAAAAGAAGTTTTAAAATCATATGGTGTAAAAATTCAGGAAGGAATAGTAGTTGATTCTCCTGAAGAAGCCTTAGAAGCCGCCAAAAAGTTAAATGAAAAAACCGGAACCACTTGGTATGTTTTAAAAGCTCAAATTCACGCTGGGGGAAGAGGAAAAGGAGAAGTCAAAGAAACGGGATCCAGAGGGGTTGTTTTGGCTAAATCTTTGGAGGAAGTTCCCGAAAAAGCAAAAAATATTTTGGGCGGTACCCTGGTAACGATCCAGACAGGTCCTGAAGGAAAAAAAGTAAAAAAACTGTTGATTGCCCAAGATGTATATTATCCAGGTGATTCAGAACCAAAGGAATATTACCTCTCTATTCTTCTTGACCGTGCAACTGGAAGTAATGTCATCATGGCTTCCACAGAAGGAGGCATAGATATAGAGGAGGTGGCCGAACATTCCCCTGAGAAAATCATCAAAGAATGGGTGGATCCGATGGTGGGCATTCAACCCTACCAAGCCAGAAAAGTAGCTTTTAAATTGGGTTTGGAAGGCAATGCATTTAAGGAGATGGTAAAATTCATTTCTGCTCTTTATGCTGCTTATGATGGTTCAGATGCTTCTCAATTTGAGATCAATCCGGTATTGAAAACTTCTGATAGCCAAATTATTGCGGTAGATGCAAAAGTAAATATTGATGACAATGCCCTATATCGCAATAAAAAACTTGCAGAACTTAGAGACCTGGATGAAGAGGATCCTTTAGAAGTAGAAGCTGGTGAATCCGGGCTGAATTATGTGAAACTTGACGGGAATGTGGGATGCATGGTAAACGGAGCAGGTTTGGCCATGGCTACCATGGATATGATCAAATTGTCTGGAGGAGAACCGGCAAATTTTCTTGATGTCGGGGGAGGAGCAAATGCTCAAACCGTAGAAGCAGGTTTCAGGATAATTTTAAAAGATCCAAAAGTAAAAGCCATTTTGATCAATGTTTTTGGAGGAATTGTAAGATGTGACCGCATCGCCAGTGGTGTGGTGGAGGCTTACAAATCCATTGGGGATATACCCATTCCAATAATCGTTAGACTACAAGGCACCAATGCTGAAGAAGGTGCTAAAATAATAGATCAGTCTGGGTTAAAAGTTACATCTGCCATCACCTTAAAGGAAGCAGCAGAAAAAGTCCAGCATGTTCTTAAAAAATAATTGCTAATTTTACCTTAATTAAAATGGTAAATGCACCCGTAGTTCAACTGGATAGAATATCGGATTTCGGCTCCGAGGGTTGAGGGTTCGAATCCTTCCGGGTGTACATAAAAAACAAAATCCTCCTAAAACGTTCAAAAAACGGGTTTGGGGGCATCCTGAGCGTATGGCAAAGGGTGCTTTTTGACAGTTTGGTTTCAACTTGGTTTCAACATGGTTAACTGTCTCTGAATTGCCGGAAAGAATTTTTCCCATACAATCACCCAAGACCAATAGACTCTCACCGGGGTCATACCCCACCAATAGCCTGGTAAAGAAAAAGTCTCCATAAGGTCAATTTTGGAAATTATTCATGGGTAAGGTTTCTTAAAGAAAAAAACCTGATATGGTTTCAGGTTTTTTTAAAGGTCCCATATGTTAACAGCCTTTATATTTCAATAGGACAAAGTAATTAGACCTCTATGATTTAATAAACAAATTCGTATTAAGTAAATATTAAATACACCCTTGCTCAAAGGGTTAATTATAAAATTTTTCCTATTAGGAATCCTTTATCCACTTAAACAAAGTCTGATAGGTTACTCCCGCTGACTTACTGAATTCCGCCTTCGATTTACCTTCCTTCTCTGCCCTTTTCCATTCTTCCAAAATACTGGCTTTTTCTTCATCAGAATAAGTCCTCCTGCCCCGGGATAATGGTTTGTCTTTGGTATCTATACCAAAAATATACTGTACCAATTCGGATAATTTTGATCCCACGGATTTTGATTCAATTCCAATGGATTTTAGGTCCTCGACCGCTGCATCTTTTAAGTTTTTAGTAACAAAAGGGTGCTTCCCCTGCTTATGGGCATCTTCAATGGATTTAAATACTTTTCCATCTGCATCTTCCATATAAACGAGCGTATCCGTTTTAGGAAGATCGGAATACTTATTTATAAATTCTTGAATGGTCATATTAATACAATTATTTAAAGGTTAATGTTGTAATTAAATTTAAATTTAATATAAAATAAATAGAATGCGAAAATTTAAAGAAAAAATATTTTTTTTTTATCGGACAAAAATGAATTTCTGTGCACTCTTTAAAAATAATACTTAATTATATTAAATTCTGAATGATTTAATTAGGACAAATCCTTCTGATAAATATGGTATAAAACACAGATTATTAATTATTATTATCAACGTTTCTTACACTTTAAAAACTCCTCCTGGAAAACCATCCCTACCATTCTTCTTGTATTTCTGCCTTATCCATTATTGGAGCATCAATCCTTTCTTATTGGAAAATGAAAAATTGGTCCATATTATTGAATGGCTTGTGCGTTTCATGTCCATTCACATTATTCCAGATGATACCAAAACCAATTCATAATGAAGCATCTATCAGAATGATATATATTTATTGAGGAATTTGCTGTTTCATTTGGAATATTAAAACTAAATCATTAATTTTATTTAAAACTAATCAGTTAGCTATGAAACCACTC
Source organism: Cyclobacteriaceae bacterium (assembly GCA_040905205.1). Taxonomy (GTDB): domain Bacteria; phylum Bacteroidota; class Bacteroidia; order Cytophagales; family Cyclobacteriaceae; genus Cyclobacterium. Next base: position 22,843 of record JBBDSB010000385.1, on the reverse strand, counting down.
ACTCATTCAGAAGAACAAATCATGCAGCATTTATGGGATATCAAGAAAGGATTGGTAAAGGATTTATTGGATGAAATGCCCTCCCCTAAACCTGCGTACAATACCGTCTCCACATTTGTTAGAATTTTGGAGAAAAAGGGTTTTGTAAAGCATAGGGTAATTGGAAAATCCCATGAATATTTTCCCATTGTGACGAAGGATGAATACAGGCGATTTACCATAAAAAAACTACTATCCCATTACTTTGGGGGGTCATTTGTTCAAATGACTTCTTTCTTTGCTAAGAAGGAAAAATTAAACCAAAATGATATTGAAAAAATTTTAAATGAAGTTAAACAAGAAATAATTTAATACAGGTATGGTTACAGTCATCAATTTCATTTGGCAAAGTATATTTTGTTTGGCTTTTCTTTATGGGTTATATTGGGTATTTCTCAAAAATGAAAAAACGTTTCACTTCAACCGGATTTTCCTGCTTTTGGCTCCTGTTTTGGCCTTTGTATTTCCCCTAATTAAAATACCTGTATCATTTGATAAACCCAGCATTTCTCTGGAAGGTACCAGTCTTTTAAAAGCCTTTAAAATTCAGGATAATCAAGACATCATTGGCACTTTTGGTCTTCCTGAGGTAACCGTTACAGGCAGTAAACTTCCCTTATTATGGGGAATAATGGACTATTTACTGTTAACCTATTTATTGATCATTGCTTTTTTATTGTTGAAATTGTTTTACCAATATATTCAACTCAGGCAATTATTAGAAAAGGGTTGGTACCAGACGGTCTACAAATTAAAAGGGGATTATTTTCTGGTTCCTACTTTTGGCCTGGCCCCTATCTTTTCATTTTTCGATAAAATTTTCTGGGATGATACCCAAACTTTAAGTCCAATTGAAGAAAAACAGATAATCCAGCATGAGCTGGAACACATCAGGCAAAAACATACCTGGGACATATTGTATTACCAGATTCTAAGTGTACTATTTTGGTTTAACCCATTCCTGCACCTGATGAGAATGTCTTTAGTAGACCTACATGAATACCTCGCTGATGAAAAAGTGCTTAATCATACAGAAAGCAAAGGAACCTATCCTAAACTAATAGTAAAAATGGCATTCAAAGGATTGGATCTTCCTATTGGGAATTACTTTATCAGGTCCACTACCTTAAAAAGAATTATGATGATGAAAAAAAAATCAAAGATAAACTGGTTTAGACTCGCTATGGTCATTCCTTTACTGGGTATGTTATTCGGATTGGTATCCATGAAAAGCCATGATAGGCTTAAACTGTTTCACAAGTACGAGACCACACCAGTCATACAGCTCAAGCAACAGTTAAAAGCTGTTCAGGATTCTCTTGATGTGAGCATAAAGGTCAGAAGCCTGAAACAGCCGGAACATTACGAATGGATCGGAACTTTTGAAAACGGTCAACTCACAGCACAATTGGGCGAGCTGGAATATGAATTTTCTGAAATCAGTTCAATGGAGGAATACCTAAAAGTGAGGTCCCTGATCAATGCACTGCGGTCTTCATCCAAAATGACCAAAACCTATGAAAATGTAAAAGTACAATACAAGGTAGAACACCCACCCAAACCGGAAAATGGTTGGGACCATTGGGAAAACTTTCTCACCAGCCAGGTAAAGGCACCAACACTGGAACTGGACCTTGGTATCTCAGGAACCTTGGAATTGGAATATATAGTAAATAGGGAAGGGAAAATCACAAACCCTATCGTCAGGCAAAGTTTTGGCGGGGGATTGGACCAGCAGGTATTGGACTTGCTTCAGCACCCCAATGTGCCGTCATGGGAACCAGGAAAAGAGGGTGGTTATCCTGTGAACACAGTGGTAAACACCAAGCTTGGTTTCAATACTTCGGATCCTTCCGGCAAAGCACATGAATTTTTTCTGGTGAAATCAGGCCCATATGATACGCCAAAGGACCTAAGCGGATATGGTGATAGTACTGTATTCCAGGTAGCGGAAAAAATGCCTGTTCCGGCTGGAGGCATGGAAGGATGGCTCGATTATATATCCACTAATTTGAAATATCCTTCGGAGGCTAAAAACAGAGGTAAAGAAGGTACGGTTTATCTCTCCTTTATTGTTTCCAAAACTGGCGATATAGAAAATATAGAACTTTTAAGGAGCATAGATCGTCACCTGGAACAGGAGGCCATCCGCCTCTTATCAGAAGCCCCAAATTGGTACCCAGGGGAACAAAGAGGTAAAAAAGTAGCGGTGAAAATGAGGGTTCCCATTCGCTTCAAACTGGCAGAAAATAAGTCAGAATCCCCTCGATCAAGCAGGGGATATGTGCAGGAAACCAATGACATCAAGCTGGGAAAAGTGAAAGTGGGAGATGCCTTCAACAGGCACATGTCCAAAAACCTGAAATATCCCTCAGAAGACCGGAGAAATGAAATTACAGGTACCGTTTTAGTTAAAATAAAATTGAACGACAAAGGTGAACTGGTAGATTATATGCCCTTGAAAAGTCCGTCTTCCCATATGGAAATGGAGGTTTTGAAAAACTTGAAGGATGCACCGGCCATGGAAATTTTGATAAAAGAACCTTCATATAATGCAATCATTCCCGTAACCTTTCGAATGCCAGAGTTGGATACTGAAGTCAACTTGCAGTCCATAAAAGCAGCATATGGCAACCATATAGTCGTTACCGGGTATGGCACCCAAAATAGCAGAAAGTTTAAGCCCGAGTTGCCACCCATGATGCTCAAATTGCCCATAAAGTTGATTAATAATGATTTGTTGAACTTTGACGGACAAATTATCAAATTAGACAAGCACCTTTACGCTACGATCAATAAGCTTTTGGAGAAAAAGGGCACAGACAAAGAAAACACCCTTATCGTTTTATCTGCAGGTGAGGATGTAAACATGGGTGCTGTGCAAACCCTGCAGGAAGCATTGCGACGTACAGGATTACGTAAAATTCAGTTCACCGCCACATCCAGAAATTTAAAGACCATACAGGCAAGACCGGGCGCAGAAAGTTCAGGAGAACCACTTTTGGTCCTGGATGGGGTAATTTTAGATTATGATCAAATCTCCTCTATTCCAGTTGAAAATATTGAAAGTGTTTCTGTTTTAAAAGGAAAAAACGCTTCGATTTATGGGGCCAATAGTAAAAATGGAGTAATCCTAATCACTTCGAAAGAAAAATGATTGTTGGGATTGTCAATTTGGTTTTATGGGTAAAATAAAAGCCCCCTTTTAGCCTCACCAAATTTATTATAATCCAATACCTGCTATTTTGGCAGGTATTATTTTTGAATTATATTGCAATCACAAACTCAAATCCTATGAAGCCAGAAATTTTGATTTTTTCTTTGATTGCCATGCTATCCTTTCAATGCTTGAAAGCACAAAACGAGTTCAATTTTGAAGAATCCAAGGTACCCGAATATGCGTTGCCTGATCCACTGGTAAGCAATAAAGGCCAGGAAATCCAATCTGTATCTGATTGGGCATTTATCCGGCGGCCTGAAATATTGACTTTATTCGAAAACCATGTATATGGACAACTTCCCCGGGATATTGACGGTATATCTTTTAAAAAAATAACCGAATCCCAACAAGCCATGAATGGAAAGGCCCTGCTTAATGAAATAGATATCGTGGTGGAAAGAAATAGCCATTTCATAACCATCCGCTTGATTTTATTTGTCCCTACTGAGGTTAAAAAACCGGCACCTGTATTTTTATTGATTACCCACAGAGATCCTGAAAATATTGATCCCACCAGGCAGGTAAAAATGGGCTTCTGGCCGGCAGAAGAAATCATAGAAAGAGGTTATGCAGCAGCCACCTTTCATGTGATGGATGTTTCTGATGACAACAAAGAGACCTTCAATGAAGATATCCTGGAAAAGCTTTACCCTGAGCAACTGGAAATGGAAAACGGCATGCGGGGATTGGGGGCATGGGCCTGGGGCGCCATGAGGGCCATGGATTATTTTGAGCAGGATCCACATATCGATGCAACAAGGGCGGCAATTGTTGGCCATTCCAGAGGTGGAAAGGCTTCCCTGTGGACTGGGGCCCAGGATTCCCGTTGGGCCATCACGATTTCCAATGAATCCGGCTGCGGTGGTGCGGCCTTATCCAGGAGAAAATTTGGGGAAACCGTTCAAAGGATCAATACCAACTTCCCCTATTGGTTCACCGATAATTTTAATCATTTTAATGACAATGAAAATGGATTGCCACTGGACCAACACATGCTGATTGGCCTGATGGCTCCCAGGGCGGTATACGTGGCGAGTGCGGTAGAAGATGAATGGTCTGATCCAATGGGGGAATATATCTCTCTGAAGCTGGGCAGCAGGATTCATCAGCAGATTTATCAACAACCCATCCAGCTTCCCGACCGGCTTCCAGAGGTGGACCAGCCCGTACATCAAAAGCATGTAGGGCACCATTTGAGAAGCGGAAAACACAACCTTACGCCCTATGACTGGCATCAATTTATGGATTTTGCAGATCAACTTTATGGAATAGATTAGAAATAACCACAGAATAGTTTCTTAAAAAAATCAGGATCACTTGCTTTTAAATACATAAGAGATTGGATAGAACGAAAGGATAAAAACAAGATTGACAACTTTCAGCCGGCCAATGTAAATTACTGGCAAAGATTCAGGTTCCTACGATATGTGATATGTCTAAGCAGTACATCTGTCTTTTCCCTTCATGTGTAGAATCAAAAAAGACCCGTTTTCCCTGTTGATCACACCTTGGATGCAGGTCACATCTCCATTCCCCAAAATACCTTTGAGGGGAATAAAATTTCCCCAGGATCACCTTTTTTTTACTTGGAATATGATAGAGGTAAAGGGTCATTTCCCTTTCTTTGTTGGGATAGGTATCATTGAGTACCCACTCATTATTCGTTTGAGGTACATAGGTATTGTGTCCATTTCCTGTCATGATACCTTCTCCAATTAGGGTCATTTCCTCAGTTTGGTCCTTTAGAAGCCAGAAACCTGCTTTTTGATCAATTGGCTTTGTCCATACAAAAATATGAGCCGGATCTCTCCAGATAAAATGGGAAGAATTTCCGGAGGGATCCGCTACATAAAGGTCACTGCCATCCGTATTTGCTGTAATCATTCTGGTAACAAAACCTGTTCGGGCCATCAACTGGGTTTCCAGTATTTCAGGCCTCCACCTATGTAAAAACAGAAGCCTTTCACTATCGGGACTTACCAGCAGGTGATTAAACCAATGCCAGTTATCTGAAACATCCCTGTTCCCATAAGCATTGTGGCAGAAATGAATTTTCTTCTTCTCATCATTACCGGTGGTATTTTGATGTAGGTTCTTAAATAACGGTATCTCCATAATAAATTTGCACCTCTTTTAGTTGCGCTTTCATCCTGAAGATAAAAATGATGTTGGGCGATTTTTCATTACCATCCGTCCTTTCGGAACAGGCAAACAGCAATGCCAATAAAACTTTCAATGGCAAAAATAATTTTTTCATTCTGGGTTAAATTAATTTGAATCTGTATTTTTAGAATTATTTAATAATATCCAATAGTACAGAAAAATAAAAACAGATCATGAAAAAAGGCTTTAAAATCATTATTTCTGTATTGGCATTTTTGGTTTTTTTAGTTGTGATTTACGGTATGTACCAATTTCGGGACAGACATAGGGGCTATGAGCTTGACCTACATTTGTCTTCCAATGAAGCAACCGAAATCAAAGCAGGTTTTTCAAAGGTTGACATCAGTCCAACTGGTTTTGATACCTGGGATGATGCCAATGGGGATTCCAGGTACAACGAAGAAGATGGTGACCGCTACCATGACCTCAATGGAAATGGGAAGTTTGATCCGATATGGTTGGCAGGTTTTCACCAAAACCGGCCCGCTTCCGGCACCAACGACCCTCTTTGGGCAAGGGCCATGGTTTTGGATGACGGAAATGCAATACTTGGACTCTGTGTTATAGACATGATTGGTTTTGGTAATGATGAGGTCCTGACCATAAGGAAAAGGATTATGAAAAATTTGGATTTGGATCACCTTATCATTGCCAGTACCCATGTGCATTCTTCCCCGGACCTGATGGGAATGTGGGGGCCTGGCCCTTTAACCAGGGGAGTTGATCCAAGGTACCTGGAACAGGTCTTGGAAGGAATAGAGCAGGCTGTGACCGGTGCTTATGATCGTAGAAAACCGGCAGAATTTCTATTTGCGGTCAATGAAAATGATGCCAGGCCTTTGGTAGGGGATTCTAGAGACCCACAAGTCCTGGATGAAACCGTCAGAATTATGAAGGTAGTGGAAAAGGGTTCGGACAATACCCTGGGTACCTTACTCAATTGGGGAAATCACCCGGAAACCTTATGGTCAGGAAATACCTTGATCAGTTCGGATTTCCCCCATTACTGGCGGGAATATATGGAAAACGGCATAATTCAAAATGACAGTTTGATTCATGATGGTTTAGGCGGGGTGGCAATATTTATGAATGCCGCTTTGGGTGGATTGATGACCACCAGACCCGGCGACCCCATTGTCCATCCCTATAGTGGAGATACCCTGCTGAAAGAGGGAGTAGATAAAATTGATGCCCAGGGCCTTGGTTTGGCTAAAATCACTTTTGAAGAAATGGAAAACGGAATGGAAAGAATGGCAGCGGGTAATATACAGCTAAGAGCCAAAACGGTAAATTTGGCCATGGACAATACGCTCTTCAGGTTAGCGGCTTTTTTAGGTGTTTTTGACCGTGGGTTTGTAAAATGGGGGGTGATAAGGTCGGAGGTAAATGCCTGGAAATTGGGTCCCGCCTCTTTTGTCCATATTCCCGGTGAGCTTTACCCTGAAATCTTAAATGGTGGGGTGGAAGCTCCAGATGGTGGGGATTTTGATATTGATCCCTTGGAAGTTCCTGGCATATCTACCCAAATGCCCGGAAGGTTTAAGTTTTTCAGTGGTATGTCCAACGACATGATAGGTTACATCGTACCCAAAAGTCAATGGGATGAAAAGGCACCCTTCACATATGGTAGAGAAAAAGCACCTTATGGGGAGGTCAATTCATTGGGGCCGGAAACGGCCCCCACACTTCACAAAGCTACAATGGACTTACTTAAAGATTTAAATTAAAAAATAGCCATTTGGGGGGTTCTATTTGCCCGTCAGAAAAATTTAACACCTGAATTTTTCAGAATTTAATGAAACAGCTCATTCAAATCTATTATATTAGAACATAATAAAACCGAAAGACCATGCAATCAAAAGCAACCACCGTTGAGGCTTACCTCGAAGAAATCCCGGAACCCAGAAAGAGTGCTTTCAAAAAATTGAGAAAAACCATTCTCGATCACCTCCCAAAAGGTTTTGAAGAAACCATCAACTATGGTATGATAGGTTATGTAGTCCCTTTAAAAACTTTTCCCAAGGGCTACCATGCCAATCCGAAATTGCCCTTGCCCTTTGTCAACATTGCCAATCAGAAAAATTATATCGCCCTATATCATTTGGGTTTGTATGCCAACGAGGCCTTGTTGGAATGGTTCAAATCAGAATATCCCAGGCACAGTCAAAGAAAATTGGACATGGGTAAAAGCTGCATTCGTTTTAAAAACCCCGACCATATTCCCTATCGGCTTATAGGTGAATTAATGGAAAAAATTTCAATGGAAGATTGGGTGACGAGCTACAAGGAGGGAATAAAAAGAAAATAAGGCCAGGAAAATCCCAGCCTTACTTTTATTGTTTTTTGATATGGAGCTTTAAAAATTATTTCTTGGACCCAATATATTGGATCAGGTCCAACATTTTGTTTGAAAAACCCCATTCATTGTCATACCACGCTACGAGTTTCACGAATTTATCACTGAGCTGAATACCTGCACCAGCATCGAATACAGAAGTATTGGATTCCCCGATAAAGTCGGTGGAGACCACAGCATCTTCTGTATAACCCAATACCCCTTTCAATTCACCTTCTGATGTTTCTTTCATTTTCGCACAAATCTCTTCATAAGAGGCACCTTTGGAAAGCCTTACGGTAAGGTCGACTACGGAGACGTTAGGAGTTGGCACCCTAAAGGCCATTCCGGTCAATTTACCATCCAACTCGGGAATAACTTTACCCACCGCTTTGGCAGCTCCTGTGGAAGAAGGGATGATATTTTGACCAGCACCTCTTCCTCCTCTCCAATCCTTGGCAGAGGGCCCATCTACTGTTTTTTGGGTAGCAGTGGTGGCGTGGACAGTGGTCATCAAACCCTCCTCTATGCCCCAATTGTCATTGACTACCTTTGCCAAAGGGGCAAGGCAGTTGGTGGTACAGGAAGCATTTGAAGCAAAAATCATATCCGGGGTATAGGAAGCATGGTTCACACCCATTACGAACATTGGCGTATCATCCTTGGAAGGAGCAGACATCACTACCTTTTTGGCTCCGGCATCAATGTGCCCTTTGGCTGTTTCTTTGGTCAAAAACAATCCTGTGGATTCTGCAATGATTTCAGCACCAACATCAGACCATTTCAAGTCGGCAGGATTCCTCTCAGAGGTTACCCGAATGGCGTTTCCATTGACCACCAATTTACCGTCTTTGACTTCCACATCCCCTTTAAATCGTCCGTGGGTGGAGTCATATTTTAACATGTAGGCCATATAATCCACATCAATCAGGTCATTGATTCCTACAATTTGAACGTCATTCCTATCCTGTGCGGCACGAAACACAAGTCTTCCGATTCTCCCGAATCCATTGATACCTACTTTGAGTTTTTCCATAACGTTTTTATTCTTTTCTAAATTTTAGAAGGTTAATTAATTTGGTGTTGAAGTCAACTAATTCCATTGGGGTCTAAATGAAACAAATGAAAATTAGCTAAAATCATCTTTTGATCTTTTCAATCAAAATTTTCAATGGCCAAATTTATTAAAATTTAATTTATCATTGAAATAATGTTTGATTTACTTCAAAAAACCTGCCATTCTGAAAAAAGTGAACTGTTTGTGAAGAATTATTGTATTTTTGTCCACCAAAACAAATCATGTTAGAGGAATTAGACCAGACAAGGCTCAATTTCGAAGGGGATTCATTGTTATTGATGAATATTTCCTTGGCGGTGATCATGTTTGGGGTGGCCCTGGATTTAAAATGGAAAGATTTCCACTACCTGGTACATCACCCCAAACCTTTTCTTATCGGCATTATCTCTCAATTTTTTATGTTGCCTTTTCTCACCTGGCTATTGGTATTGTTTATCGAGCCCCTGCCAAGTGTGGCTTTAGGGATGTTCCTGGTAGCTTCCTGTCCCGGGGGAAATATTTCAAATTTTCTTACCAATTTCGCGAAAGGCAATGCTGCGTTATCCGTCAGTCTCACTGCCTTTGCGACCCTCACCTCCATTTTCTTTACACCCTTCAATTTCGCCCTGTGGTCAGGTCTTTATGAACCTTCAGCTACACTTTTGAAATCAATCAGTCTGGAGTATGCAGCGGTTTTCAAAACAGTAGGGTTGATTTTAGGGGTACCTATTCTCATGGGTATGTTTGTCAACCAAAACTGGCCCAACTTCAGCCTAAAAACTTCAAAAATTCTCAAACCTCTAAGCATTATCATATTTTTGGCCATCGTGCTTGTCGCATTTTATAGTAATTATCATTTATTTCTGAAATTCATTGTCCTGATCTTTGCCTGGGTATTCTTCCATAACCTTACGGCCTTGTTTACCGGTTATTCATTGGCCCGAATTTTCGGCCTTAACCATGCAGATACCAAAACAATCACCATTGAAACCGGTATTCAAAACTCAGGTTTGGCATTGGTTCTGATTTTTAGTTATTTTGAAGGATTGGGAGGAATGGCCATCATTGCGGGATGGTGGGGAATTTGGCACATCATTTCAGGTTTATGTATCGCTACCCTTTGGAAGAATTACAAAAAAGTGCAAAAGGCAACGCCCTAATATCCAGCGGATTTTAGGGCGTAAGTGAACAGAAATGCAATGTTTTCTCCTTTTAGGTCATTGATTAAACCTTATAGTATTCCACCAATTGTCCGTTGTAATCTGCAACCTTATTGATCAATTGTTTTCTTTTTGTTTCATCAAAGGCCTTAAAGGACTTGGCAAAGGCAATTTTTTCTTTTACCATATCTGCATTGTCGGCACCTGTAATGAGTACACTTATCGGCAGAGACCATGAAAAATGAACGGCTTCTTCAATACTCAAGGAATTGGGTATGATTTTTGGATTTCCACCATGATTAAAATGACTTGTACCTCCAAAAAAGCCTCCGTTGGCTAAGGTTTTCATGGCCATAGGTGCCATTTTCATTTCTAACAATTTGGGTAATACATTGTTGATGAAACTTTTATAATTGGGATCAAAGGCATTGATCGGCATCTGACAAGCCTGAAGGATATCGGTGCTTTCCAACATCCGCAGGTGGGCGTGATAATCCGAGTGTCCAGAAAACCCTATGAACCTGACCTTACCACTCTCCTTTGCTTTTCTTACCACTTCCAATACCCCTCTTTCAATTCTTCCATCTACATCATTGGGGCTGGTGACAGCATGAATTAACCAAAGGTCCAGGTAGTCGGTATTCATTCTTTTCAGGGTACCTTCAAGGTGGGCTTGGGCAGTTTTACCATCCCTAGCGGTAGATTTGCTCTGGATAAAGGCAACGTCCCGGTATTTAGGCGTTAAAAATTGACCATATCGACGTTCTCCTGTTCCGTTCCCATAGGACTCCGCATTATCAAAAAAACGAATGCCCCCTTCCAATGCTGCTTCAATGGTCTTCTGGGCTTCTGCCTCCGCCATTCTGGCTATATGGGCTCCCCCCAAACCCAACATGGTAACTGCTTCACCGGACCCCCCAAATTTTCTTTTCGGTAATAAATCACCTAATCTATCCTTGAACAGACCTGTATTATCGGATGCATGGGATGCACTTGTAAACCTGCCTTCAGATGAAGTCATTGGAAGCATTATTCCAGCTGTCAATCCTGCCAAAGACTTCAGAAAAGCCCTTCTCTTATTTTCTTCGTTGTTTTTATTTTTCATGACGCATAATGGTTTAGAAATTGAAATTTAACCCGCCCAATACATTGATTCCCGGCATGGGATAACCACGCTCAATTTGGTAAGGCGTATCCAATAGATTATTGGCATCTGCATAGCAGTGTAAAGATGGGGCAAGTTGGTATTTTACGCGAAGGTTGACCAATGTGTAATTTTCAAGTGATTGGTCCGAATTCAAACTGGTTCTTAAGCCATAAATCTGTTGAACAGAGGGTAATAAGGAAATTTTTCCCCATTCCCAATTTACCTGCCCATTGAGGTGATGTTGCGGAGCGAAAAGAACATTTTCGGATACATCCACAAACCCATAATTTACCATAAGGTTAAAATGGGTATGGGGGCGGAATTTTACCTGAGATTCCAGCCCTAGATTCCGGAAGGCGCCGGTGTTACTTGCCCTTGGTGGGATCTCCATGGGATTAATTTGAATTAAGTTTTCCCCTTTGGCATAAAAAGCGGTAAATTCAACACGCCACTTTTGGTTCTCGGTTTGCTGGATCCAACTCAATTCATGATTCCACATCAGTTCAGGTTCCAATTCTTCGTTGGAAGGTGGAAAAAGGTAAAGGTCTACGATGGAGGGGCTCCTGAACGCCTTGGAAGAAGATCCCTTAAAAGTAGTATGCTGACCTGCCTGATAGGAAAGGCCAAAAGCCGGTATGGTGAAATTTCCGAATTGAGCATTGTTCACTTCCCTCATCCCCACATTCAGGTTCAAATTAGAAAAAACAGTTTGTTGCACATGCAAGTAAACATCAGTTTGGGACACCGAGTGTGGTGTTCCCAGGCCCTTACTGGCAGGAGGTGGTTGGTTTTCATTGAAAGCCTGTCCCCCAAATCTATTGTAATCCAATCCGACGGTAATTACCTGACCTGGGATCAAATGAATATTTTGGTAAGCCGTAATACCTTGGTTTTGGTCTGTTGATTCAAAGCCTGTGGCAAATTGATGATCTCCAAAATTATGATAGAATAAAACCGATCCTGATATCTTTTTCCCTTGATTTCGGAATGAAAGGGCTGCCCTACCCCTTAAATATTCCCTTTTATCCTCCATTAATGGTGTCTCAGTGGTGCCCGGCTGAAAATAAACTGCATCCGCCAACTGAAAATCAGCTGAAAATGTAAAAATATCATTGAGGTCATATCCCATTTTTACATAGGCGGCTGTATTATCAAAACCATCTTCAGCATCTTGCCTAAACCCATTGGTGTGACTACGGTTTACAGCAACCATCGTATGGAATTTATCTTTTCGGTAACCCAGATTACCAGTGGCGTTTACTGTTCCGAAAGATCCATAATTCAAAGAGATATTGCCGTATGTACCCTCTTTTTGGGCTTCACGGGTGATGATATTTATTGCCCCACCCATGGCGTTGGATCCATATAATACGGAAGAAGCTCCCCTTACCACTTCCACACGTTCCACATCGGAAGCATGGTAGGCATCAGCAATGGGATGAGCAAAAATACCCATGTATTGCGGCTGTCCATCAATCAAAACCAAAACCCGGTTATTGGGACTTCCACTTATACCTCTAAGACTGATATTTCCCCCTGAATTTGGCCCGACACCAAATCCTGCGAGGCTTCTATTATTGAGAAAAAAACCGGGAACATGCCTTTCCAGAATTGGCAATACATTGATTTGGCCACTCTGTTCCAGGTCTTTTCTATGGATTACGGAAATGCTGGAGGCTACCTTATTTTGTGAGCGCTCAAATCTTGTCCCGGTCACCACCACCTGGTCCAATTGTAAACTGAGGCTGTCCGAATTTGATTGGCCAAAGCCATTCCATTGGATGCCAAATGCAAACCCCAATAATATACCTATATTTCGAACAATGGGTCTGCTATTTCTCATATTCATTGCTTTTCCATGGCCAGATTACACAAGATTTTACTTTGGGAAATAAGACAAAATCTGCTTTTCCTTTCAGGACAAAGGTACTGACCTCATAATCTAATAATTTTTCTTTTATAAGATTTAAAGTTTTGCCCGTCACCGCTACATCATCCACAATCAAAATCCTGAAATGACTGAAAAAATCCCATTGGAAATTACCCAAAATCACGGGCTCTTCAAACATTGGGTCATTTTCATCATCCCTGTGACTGACCCTTACCATTTTTAGTTCTACGCCTAACTGGTGGGCAATCATACTTGCAGGGACGACCCCTCCTCTTCCTATCCCGAGTACCAAATCTACTTCTGGAAAATCAAAAGAATGTATGGCCTCACTGATGGCCTGGAAAGTAATAGGGATTTTTTCATTCATGGTACAGGATCGGGATTGTAATCAACAAGAAAGCAATCAAAATCAAATTAGGATTGAGGAAATTTCTGCTTATTTTTGAGTATATAAAAGGTGATCAATAATAAAATCATCAATCCGGGTAAAGCATTAATAAAGGATTCCTGAAAATAGGCGAATGGGGTTACAGGAAGCACATCCATGAATCCAATGAAAACAGCCGAAATTAATTTTGCCATGATCAGGGCAATCAATGCCAAAAGCATCTTGAATTTGGTCTTAATTAATAATGAGCCAACAAATGTAAAAACCAGTAGTTCCAAAGTAAGTACAGCCATTAAGCCCCAATTACTATTTCCAACTAGTAAAAAATTCAATACGGGTGCCAATGCTGCTACGATTAAAGCGATTTTCCTACCGAAAATAAGCAAAGAAATTAAAGGAATATAAAACATCGGCAATAAGTAGGCACCCATTGGAATACCATTTACCGGAGGAATCAAATGAATCAAAATTGGCAATAATACGGCAGCACTTATCACGATTAAACCTAAAGTGTAGCGGTTGCTTTTCTGTATTTGGATTAGGGTATGCATAGAACCTGAATTTTTATGGATACGAAAATTTAAAGAAAATAAAACAATATAACAATTAAAGGAAAAGAATTAATGAAGACCTTATCAATTTTGATAGGAAAGGTAGGGTATTAATTCCGGAAAAATTGGTCTGATAATTGTGGATTTTCCAAAAATAATTTTAAATCCAACCATACACAAAAATAATAATGGCAGTTATTGGAGAAATCATAAAGAAAGCCATCGCTTTAGGAGAAAAATTCAACAATGAAGACAGTCCCTCTGATAAACAACATAAGACTTTAAAAGAAATCCTGGACAAAGCCAAAGACACTTCATTTGGGAAATATTATGGGTTCAAAAATATTTTGGATGCCAAAAATACCGAAGCAGTATTCACTTCCAAAGTACCCTATCACGATTATGATGCGATGTATGGGGAGTGGTGGTGTAAAATAAGAGAAGGGCACAAAGATATTACCTGGCCAGGAATCAATAAATATTTTGCAGTTAGTTCCGGGACAACAAGTGCCAGCAAATACATTCCTGTAACGGATGATATGTTAGAGTCCATCCGGAAAACCGGCATCCAGCAAATTGTTAGTCTGTCAAAACATGAAATGGATCCGGAATTTTTCGAAAGGCAGATAATGATGTTGGGAAGTTCTACAGGATTATTGGAAAATGACGGTTTTCTGGAAGGGGAAATTAGTGGCATCAGCGCCAGTCAAATCCCATTTTGGTTTAAAAATTTTTACAAGCCTGGTCCCGAAATATCCGCCATTGAAGATTGGGATGAACGCATTGAAAAGATAGCAGAGCAAGCCAAAGATTGGGACATTGGAAGCATATCCGGAATCCCTTCCTGGGTGGAATTGATGATGAAAAGGGTCATTGCTTATCATAAAGTGGATAACATCCATGATATTTGGCCCAACCTGGCAGTTTATACCCCAGGGGGAGTGGCCTTTGAACCCCATCGAAAAAGTTTTGAAAGAAATCTTGCACACCCATTAATTTATATTGATACTTATTTGGCCTCAGAAGGTTTTCTTGCTTTCCAAAGCCGGCCCAATACAGAATCCATGGAATTGGTTTTGGACAACGGGATTTTTTTTGAATTTGTCCCGTTTAGACCTGAAAACATGAATGAATCCGGTGCTGTTCACCCTAAAGCCAAGTCTTTAAACATTGCGGAAGTGGAAGAAGGTGAGGCTTACATTCTTGTAATATCGACTGTTTCAGGTGCCTGGAGATACATGATTGGAGACACCGTTGAATTTACAAACAAGAAAAAAGCAGAGATAAAAATTACCGGAAGGACAAAATTTTTCCTGAATGTGGTGGGCAGCCAATTAAGTGTTCACCAAATGGACAAAGCCATGGAAGCAATACAGGAGAAATACAACCTAACCATTCCAGAATATACGGTGGCCGCAGTTCAGGAAAATGGAGAATATATTCATCGTTGGTACCTGGGCAAAGAATCAGGGGAAGCGGATGCGGAATCGGTGAAAAACTTTCTGGACGAACACCTTCAAAGCAATAATAAAAACTATAAAGTGGCCCGTAGTAAATCCTTAAAAGGGGTAGACCTCCATATGATACCCGCTTCTAAATTCATTGATTATAATGAGAAGCAGAAGAAAAAAGGAGGACAAACCAAATTTCCCAGGGTTATGAAAGAAGATTCCTTTAAAGAGTGGGAAAAATTCTTGGCTAACTAATTACACCTCAAAAAAACTAATCCCATATAATATTTTTAGGATATTAGTTTTTATAAGATCCGGTTTCAATTGGTTCCACCTTTTGAGGCCGGATTGTAATGGATGACCCTTTTTGTATATTCGAGGGTAGAATGTAAAAATATTGATTTCCTAGATGCTGATTTTCAAATCCTTAAAGTCAAAAAATTATAGGTTTTTCTTTACAGGACAGGCATTTTCCAATCTGGGCAATCTGATGAAGCAGGTAGCTGTTGGTTGGTTGGTATATCGGTTGACCGGATCGGCCCTTCTGCTGGGCGTGTTGGCATTCTCCAGGGAAATTTCTGCCTTTATTTTTTCAACCATCGCAGGTGTTTTGGCAGATCGATACAATAAACACAAACTTTTGATGGCCTGTCAGAGCTTGATTGCCATAAATGCTGCGGTTTTAGCTTGGTTGACCCTAAGCAACCAGATAAACGTGGCCATCCTGATTTTCCTGGAAATCTTATTTGGGCTGATCAGTGGTTTGGAAATGCCCTCAAGGCATGCTTTTGTAAATGATCTGGTAGAGGATAAATCTTACCTTACCAATGCTATAGCCCTTAATTCTTCCTTATTCAATACAGCAAGGATCCTTGGACCTGCATTGGCCGGAATCCTTATACCAGTAATCGGTGAAGGTTATTGTTTTCTGATTTATGCCCTGGCAAGTTTTTCAGTAGTTGTTTTTTTTACATTCATCCATTACTCCCCTTCTAAAAAACCCATGGGAAAAAGAGGCAGGGTTTTAAGTTTTTATATCATGTTGTTTATGGGCGCCCTTTCATTAGGTAGTTTTATAATCGGCATGGTTACCGATTGGATTGGGGCACCTATGGCCGTTTTTGTCGGAAGCATAGGGGTTTTAATACTTGCCTTTATTTATGGAAAAAACCTGCCTATCCTCCGGAAAAGAACTTACCGGGCGATAAAAAAATCAGAAATCCCTTTTCCTTAATTTTATTTATGAATTTATATTCAATGTTATATTTGAATTCAAACTGACTAATCAGGAATGCTTGGTTTGAATATATGGAGATAATAGTAACTATTTGGTGTTCCATTTAAAAAAATCTGAAGAAATTTGGTAAATTCAATCTTAATAAAAAACACCAACCCATGAAACCCCTTCACTATTTGGTTTTAAATATATTGAGTTTGCTTTTTACCCTTTACATAAATTTTCTGGGGGGTACCGGCATAGGATTGGAAAATTCTGTTGGGGAAATCAGCCGGGACTATGCTACTTTAATTACTCCAGCTGCCTATGCTTTTTCAATTTGGGGATTGATCTACTTTTTATTGATCCTCTTTGTGATTTTTCAAGGGTATGGTTATTTTAAAAATTCCACGGAAAACTCCCTTTCCCCGTCTGGAATTTGGTTCTTTTTAGCCAATATCAGCAATGCCTTATGGATCTTTGCCTGGACAGGTGAACACCTACTGATATCCGTATTGGTTATCCTTTTTCTTCTCTTTACATTGATTCGATTGACCATCCTTCTTAAACTTGAAATATGGGACGCTCCTATAAGGGTAATTGTCTTTGTTTGGTGGCCCATTTGTATTTATACTGGCTGGATCATATTAGCAACTGTACTGAATATATCTGTTTGGTTAGAAAGTATTGGACTGTTAGAAGGAACCTGGTCCCACGAAGGATGGGCGGTTTCGGTGATCGTTCTTGCCACCTTGCTATATTCATTTTTGATAAGAGAGAGAAATATGAGGGAAGCCGCTATGGTGGGCATTTGGGGTTTTATAGCCATCGCCGTTTCTCAATGGGATGGGCAATTCATGGTCCTGTTGGCCGCTCTTATAGGCTCCTTTTTTCTCTTCATCCAAATCTGCCGGCATGGATGGAGAAATATAGCTACTTCTCCGATTATGAAATATAAACGGGGAGAAATATAGCAGCTAGGTCCAAAATCAGCTTTGAATTGACAGGCATTTGAATGGTTTAGTAATTATCTAAATTAAAGAACAAGGGCAATCTTCCCTTTTATCAGGTGCTCAGGACACCAATAAAATTTTAATTATATTTAATTCATGCCGTAAGGGACTTCCCTTCTGGTTTGATTTTAATTTTTCCTTACTAAAATAATAAGAAACACACCGATCATAAGGACAAATACAACACTAAATGGAATGGCAATCAAAATTAAAATTTGGCTCACAGCAGCTAAAAGTTCCTCTTTACCAATAAAAATGGTTGCCACCGTAAATGAAACCAACAAAAGCCCCCATATGAGTAAATAGCTTTTTTGGGGTTCCGTCTTTCCCTGATCCGAAAACATTCCCAACACATATACTGCGGAATCGATAGAAGTAATTAAAAAGGTAAAGACTAAAATTAAACTTAACAACTTGAAAATGAAAGGAAAAGGCAAATGATCAAAAAAAACAAAAATTGAACCGTACAAAGAATCATAATCTCCCTGGTAACTATCAGGGCTTCCAATAAGGGCAAATGCCTGGGTTCCAAAAACAGCAAACCAAAGGAAAGTACCTAAAGACGGAATCACGAGAACACCAATAATAAATTCCCTGATGGTCCTCCCCTGGGAAATTCGGGCAATAAAAACCCCGGTGAACGGCGCCCAGGCCAACCAAAAAGCCCAATAAAAATAAGTCCAATCCATCAAGAATTTTTTATCAACCTTCATGGAATCCAAATTTAGGCTCATCGGGACAAAGTCAAGTAAATAGTTTTTAATTCCCAAATAAAGGTTGACAAAAGTGGCGACCCTTTCTCCCACCAAATAAGCGGCAACCAATAACAACAAGGCCATGGCAATATTAAACCTTGATAGATTTCTGATACCCCGGCTTAAACCAGTAAAGGCAGATATTGTGGCCAAAGAACCTAGAAATAATACCATGAACGCATTGTTGTCGTACGTGATTTCGAATTGGCCAAATAGCATCGCATACCCGGCCAGCAATTGCCGGCTTCCCAGGCCAACAGCGCCCACTACTCCAAACAGGGTACTTATAATGGTAATCACATCTAGGGGTAGTAACAAGGATGGATGTCGGAATTTACCGCTCAGGATGGATGAACTAAGCATACTTCTTTTTTTTCCATATACCAAATAGGCGATGATCAATCCAAACATGCCGTAGAAGGCCCAAGGTGTCAGTCCCCAATGAAAAAAAGTATATTCCAATGCAAAGGCGGAATCACTTAAATTGCTCTCTCTGGGAGGTTGGGTATAGTAAAAAACCGGCTCCTGAACAGCCCTCAGCATCAAACCAGCCCCCATACCTGTACTGTAAAGCATGGCCACCCAAGAAAACCGGCTATATTCAATTTTGGAGCTGCCCAAGGTCAGTTTTCCATAGGGGGAGAAGGCAAGGACCGCCATGATCACCACCACAAAAAATCCCATATAAAGGTAAAAACTCCCAAATAGGTCCAAAGCGTGATAAGCACTGCTGGCAATCCAGGATTTAAAACCAACGGGAAACCAAAATGCCATACTGAGAAAAAATAGGCAAATGGCCAAAGAAATCAACAAAGTAGGGTTTTTATGTGTTTTCAAGTAATACCTGTTTAGTAGGATGGTCGGTTTAATCCTCAAAATATAGCCAATAAATCCATTAAAAGAACCTTTCTCATCTTGATTTAACCTTTAACTTAAGTTTCGCACATTGATTTATACATGCGGGAGCATTATACCTACCGCAGCTTGTTAAAAAGTTAAATTAAATTTTCCATTTTATAGTTCTTATCCGTTTGTTGACGGTCCCTGGAGGGGGCAAATATTATTTAACCACGGATTTCAACCCCTGGTTAATTAGGGAATAAAATATAGTTTTGGCGGTTCCAGGCAAAAATTGTGACAAAACGGGTACTGCGAAACTTAAGTCTTTAATATTAAGATACCAATGGGGCTTTCAGTTTCGTTTGCTTTGAAAGATAGTACGCATGAAACAGTCATTTTTTTATCCCCATCTTATTACTTAAGGTTACCATTTTGGTCCAAGCAATTAAAATTTCTAAAATTTAATTATTTCAATTCTAAATTGATTGTTTGGTTATAATTCCGGGAAACTTACCAAGAAATTTCGCTATCTTTATTATTTATTCTGGTTATATTAATAACAATGACCTCAAAAATTATGAAACATATGAAAATTGCAGATAAAGAAATCGTAACCTTAAAAAGATCACTTTTGATCGACACGGAAAAAAAATTAAATAAACAGGTGGAAATGGAAGGCAAATCTTCGGCCTATTATCTGTCTATGGCCTCCTGGTGTGATATGCGAGGATATACCAATTCCGCTAATTTTCTGTATCATCATGCAGAAGAAGAACGTTTACACATGCTGAAAATTTTCAGGTACATCAATGAAGCAGGCGGTCATGCCATTCAGCCGGAAATTACAAATATTCGACATGAATTTAATTCACTTAGGGAGGTTTTTGAATTGATCCTGGAACATGAAATTGAAGTTACCAAATCGATCAACACCATCGTTGACCATTGTTTTGGTGTGAAGGATTTTGCCACCTTTAGTTTTATGCAGTGGTATGTGACAGAGCAACGTGAGGAAGAAACACTTGCCCGCAGGGCTTTGGAACTGTTTGATATCATTGGAGAAGCAGGTGTTGGTCTTTGGACCATTGATCAGGAACTGGGTAAACTACATGCCAATACCGGATCAGAAATAGGATAGTCTACCTGTTTAATAAAAGCCCATGAAGCATCATTTATTCATGGGCTTATTTTCATTATTAATCCCATTTTATAATTAAATAATTTTATTATGGCTTAATTTTTGAGAATATTATTTTTTGGATATTAAATTATTATTATATTTCAAATGAATAAAAAAACCCATAAGCCATGAAAAAATTCTTTCCAATTTGGATAGCCCTATTTTCCTTGTTTGTTGGATTTGGATTTGCTCAGATAACAGACCCGTTTATTGGCGAGCCGGAAAAACCGGAATTGGTAAATCCTCCCAAAATCACCACCAAAGCTGATTTAGAAGGATTATGGGAGTTAAGTTACATCTATGATAAGTTCAAACCATTTGATGAACTTTTCCCGGATAAAAAACCCACCCTGTATTTTGACATCAATAATGAAAAAGCATTTGGGTATACCGGATGCAATACTTTTAGCATTTTTACTTATCTGGAGGGAAATGGAATAGATGTGTTGGGTTTTTTGGGAATGACTGAAAAATGGTGTGAAGGAAATGGAGAAGACATCTTTCTCACAGTTTTAAAATCTGCACATACCTTTTCTATTGATGATGATGGTGTGCTTTCATTTTCCTGTGGAAATATGGAAATCATGAAAATGAAAAAACTGGAAAACGAAGGGCAATATAACCCTTTGGGGATGCCCAAGGTATTGGCTGGTAGTGTACTCAACTCTAAATTACTGTATTATTAGCAGTACCTTTTTCTAAAACCCAATTTTAATTTTTCAGTTTTCTCAAAACAGAAATCTGGGATTGGTCCTTTTCTTACCAACCCCTTATTTTCCATTATCCATAGCTTTCGCTTTTAAAACGAGTGAGGTTCTGAACTCATATAAAGAGGCTTCCAAACCAACGGGGTAAATATGGGGATTGATTAGCCTTTTGTGGGTTTTATCAAATACTGATAACCTTTCCTGGGTTCTTTTTCTAATTTGGTGAATGGTTGGTCTCTGATAAACTTTTTTCCCTTTTATGAAAATCGGCTTCAATAATATTTCAGATAATGCATTCTCTGAAGAGATTTTTTTTCGCCTTGTTGGATCGATGGGATCAATAATGGTTAAATGCTCCCCCATTTCCAGCCCTTCCAGGTAAATCATATCCGCAATGGCTTTTCCATTGGCAGTAAACCTTAATACATTGTGATACCCCGGTATATTTATTTTTATGGATTGTTGTGAAAGTTTGATTTTTGGAATCCATTCACCCTCTTTATTTTTAAGTGCAGATAGCTTATAAACAGCACCCAGAGCAGGCTGATCATAGGCCGTTACCAATTTGGTACCTACTCCCCAAATATCGATGGAGGCCTCCTGCATTTTAAGAGACGTCATGATGTGTTCATCCAGGTCATTGCTTGCTACAATTTTCACATCAGGAAAACCTGCACCATTGAGCATTTTTCTCGCAACGTTACTGAAATAGGCCAAATCTCCAGAATCAATTCTAATTCCTTTTAGCTTTTTCCCCATCTTTTTCAGCTTATTTGCAATTTTAATGGCATTCTTTACCCCTTGCACCACATCATAAGTATCCACCAGCAATATGGTATTGTTGGGAAAGGTATTGGCATAAGATTCAAACGCTTCCAATTCATGCTCAAAAGACATGATCCAACTGTGTGCATGCGTTCCGGAGACCGGGATGTCAAAAAGCTTTCCTGCCATCACATTTGAGGTGGATGAACAACCTCCAATATAAGATGCCCGACTTGCGGCAATGGCACCATCAATCCCCTGGGCCCTTCTCAGGCCAAATTCCATGACGGGGTCGCCATTTGCTGCCAACACGATCCTGGCTGCCTTGGTCGCAATAAGCGTTTGAAAATTGATGAGGTTCAACAACGGGGTTTCCAAAAGTTGACATTGAATCAATGGGCCTTTTACCCTGACTAAAGGCATATTGGGAAATACCACCTCCCCTTCCTCCACAGCATCAATATCACAACTGAATTCCAATTCCTTCAGATACTGAATAAAGTCAGGATCAAAGGTAGGTTTGCCTTCTTCGTCTATCATTTCTGACAGATAGGTCAAGTCTTTCTCTTTAAAATTAATGTTTCTACAATAATCGATTACATAATCCAAACCGGCCGCAATGGTAAACCCACTCTGAAAAGGATTTTTTCTGAAAAACAAATTAAAAACAGCCTCTTCCTCAGATTTTCCCGATTTCCAATAAGCGTAGGCCATGGTGAATTGATAAAAGTCTGTCAACAAGGTCAGGGAGGAATGATACAGATCTTTGGTGATTTTCATATAGTGTAGTCCATGGAATCCCCAAATTTAATGGTTTAGAATGCTTATACCACAAAAATCAACCTGAATATTGATGAGGGTTTAATTCGATCGCCATTTTATTAAAAAGAGCCTGCCACCATAGGGCACAAGGGATGGGCTGCTTTTGTGGAAATATTCACTAAAATCCAATTTTAAATGAAAAA
>JBBDSB010000384.1:3984-6137 GCA_040905205.1 Cyclobacteriaceae bacterium | reverse complement strand
TAATTGAATATTATTTAAATAAGTGGTAAAATCCTGGATAACACCAACACTTGAATCAAGCCTACTAAGGATATAAAAGCCAGTAATACGGTCCAGATTTTCAGTCCTTCCTTTTCGGTGAAACCACTCATCTTCACCACAACCCAAAATCCACTATCATTCATCCAAGATACAAAAAGAGAACCGAATCCCATAGAAAGGAAAATATAAATGGGATGGTAGGGTAATTGCACCTCCGGTCCCATCAAAGCGGACATGATGGCCGCAGAGGTAATCATGGAAACCGTACCGGATCCCTGTGCGGTTTTCATGACGGCTGCTATGACCCAGGCCAGCACCAGGTAATGAATTGAAAACCTTTCCGTCAGCATGGCAATGGAATCCCCAATTCCACTATAGGCTATCATTGCTCCATAAGCTCCCCCGGCACTGGTAATCAGAATGATAATACCTCCCACTTGAAGTGGAGGTATAATGGACAGCCATAATTCATTTTTACTTAGGTTTCGGGTTTTGGCCCATAAGTAGATGGCCAAAAAAGCACCCACGCCCATGGCAATGTTTTTGTTTCCCTGAAAAGCGATCCAGCCAGGTACTTCACCATCCACAGTTATGGCTTCTATGATGGAGGCAAAACTGATCATCAAAAGCGGAGCTAAAATCGGTAAAAATGAAAAAAACAGGGAAGGGGGGCTGTGCACGGCCGCAGTACTTTCTCTCTGTATGCGGATGGGAATAGGCCATTTTTTATTGAGCCATTTGGATGCAAAAAGTACGGCCATGGCTGGTATAATGGCTGCCAAAACCCCGATTAAAATCACGGTTCCCAGTTCCAGACCCAATGTTTCGGCCATGATCAACGGGCCGGGGGTAGGGGGCACGATACTGTGCGTAATGACCGCTCCACCTGCTATGGCGGCCACATATAAAACAAAATCCTTACCAGTTTTATGGGCTAAAGTAATACCCAGAGGTATCAAAAGGAAGAATACGGTATCAAAAAAAACCGGAATGGATAAGGTGGCACCGCTGATTACCAATGCCATCGCTGCCTGCTTTTGGCCCAGGGTTTTCAGCAACCAATTGACGATTTGTTCTGCGGCCCCACTTTCCATCATGGCTGTGCCGATTACAGCCGCCAGGGCAATTACCCAGGCAATTTTTCCGGCCATAATGCCAAACTCCATCATGGGTAATTCAACGGCTGCCACCAGGGGGGCCATCCCTGCATCCATGGGTAAATCCGGTGTCATGAAACCCACCAAAATGGCCGTAAGTATTAAGGCGACAAAAGGATGGAAACGCCATCTGGAAATAAAAGTAATGACCGCCAGTACACTGAGCAATAATACCGCAAAGGGCCAATATCCGGATTCAATAATAGTTGACATATACTAATTAAGGTAAAAAAGTAGGAAATTCCATCCTATCCCCTCCATTAAATTTTTTTAAGATCATATAAACCCCTCTCTTAGAAAGATATATTTGGCAAATAAATATTCAACCTGTGAGAATTCTCAATTGTTTTTGCCAAAGTAATTGGATAAATTGATGTTAAATTCAAACCACTAATACAATGACCCAAACCGACCAATTAAGAAACTTGGTTTTGGCCCCATATATCATCAAGGCGACCGCCCTTATCGAAACACATAGAAATGTAGGAGGTAACCAATTTCGACACGCTTTGGCAACCATGGCCATTTTGATTGATTATAGATTTTTGGATAATGGTGTATTATTAAAAGCAGCTGTCATCCACGATCTTCTGGAAGATGTTCCGGATACCGATGAAAGAGAATTAAGGCAAATCGATGCGGATGCCGACCAGGTGGTGGATCTGGTGCTGGAAGTGACCCAACCCCCTGGGATGTCAAAGGTCGAGTACCTGAAAAGGATACTAAATCATGGGTCGCGAAATGCAAAAATTTTAAAAGTGGCTGACCGCATTAGCAATCTGACTGACCTCCACCACGACCAATATTCCAAAGAAAAAATGCATGCCTATCTGGATCAGACAGAAAAATATGTTTTGCCCATGGCCAGGGAAGTGGATGCCAATATGGCCTTGGAACTACAGGACCTCATTGCAGTTAGGAGAAAAATTATCGCTCCCAAAACTTAGGAGATTATTCAATTAAATAAGCCATTGG
>JBBDSB010000384.1:0-3884 GCA_040905205.1 Cyclobacteriaceae bacterium | reverse complement strand
TAGACCTTCCCCACAACCACCGTCCATTCCCGGATTTCCCAGGAAGTAATGAGGCCATTTTGGACATAAGGGTCCTTATGGATAAAATCTTCGACCACTTTTTCGTCATCACAAGTGAAAATAATGATGGCCTTATCTGCCGGAGCGGTCAATGCCCCTCCCAACAACAGGTAACCTTTATCATGGAATTCCTGTGCCAGTGAAAGATGTTCGCTTCTGAAAGGAGTCCTGCGTTCCACATAATCTTCAGAAGTGATGTAAGTGAGGATATAATACATGCTTAGGTTTAGCTGTTTGTCCTTTTAAATTTGGCCATTTTTACACCATAAATCAAATTTCTGGAGAAATTTCTATCCCTGTTGCGGAAGGATAAAAACTTGAATAGGCAGGAATGGGATTTCTTCTGTTTTGGATTTAGAGCAAAATCGACTAATTTCCGCAGAAAAAGCAAAATCATGCAATTACCCAGCCTGGCGGAAATCAAAAAAGAACTTAAAACGCTTGATGACAAGCAACTGATTGAGGTCATCATCGATTTAAGCAAATTCACCCGTGATAACAAAGCTTACCTTTACTTCAGGTTATTCGAAAAAGAAAACCACAGGCTTTTTATTGAAATGGTGGAAGAAGAACTGGAAGGACAGTTTCAGAATGCCAACACCAAAAATTATTTTGTAGCTAAAAAATCAGCCCAAGCCATCAGGAGAAAACTCAACAAAAACCTGAAACTTACCAAAGATAAAACAGCTCAAATAGAATTGATCGCTTATTTCTGCCAACAAATCAGGGCCAATGGTTACCTTGGATTCCACCATCCTGTCATCAAAAACCTGTACCAGGCTCAAATCAGAAAAATGGAGAAATTAATTGCCGGTCTGCATGAAGACCTACAGTATGATTACAGGGAAATGATTTCTTCGCTAAAATGAACGATACCTTAAACCAAAATGATGAAAAATTCACTACTGACTTTAATTTTTATTTTTGTAATTTTCCCTTTATTTCCCCAAAATTTACCACCTGATTTGGAAGACAAAATTCCCATGGAAATGGGGGAATTGAAAAAAGCACCTTCCTATCAATGGATCAATCAAAAAGATGAGGCTTGGTCTCTACTGTACAAGGGAGAAAAGTATGCTGGTAAGGACACCGAGGTTTTTGCTTATTTTGCCAGCCCCAATACGCTTAAAGGAGAAAAGGAGCATTCAGACCTACAAAAATTTCCGGCCATGGTACTCATTCATGGCGGGGGAGGTACCGCTTTTCGAAATTGGGCAATAGATTGGGCTAAAAAAGGGTTTGCAGCCATTGCAATGGACCTGGGAGGACATCAGTCCCAACCAAAAACAGGAGAAAATAACCCTTGGGCCTACGAAACCACCCGACTGGAAAACGGCGGTCCCTATCAGGATGATGTCCACAAATTTTTTAAGTTGGACCAGGATATCACGGAACAATGGCAGTTCCACTCCATTTCAAATATCATACGTGCCCATTCTCTCTTGCTTTCACTACCCGAAGTGGAAGCGGAAAGAACAGGCATGACCGGCATCAGTTGGGGAGGATACCTGACCATCATTGTAGCCGGCATTGATGACCGGTTTAAAGCCGCCGTTCCAGTTTACGGTTGTGGGTTTCTACAGGAGGGGAGTGCCTGGGACCAGCAATTTGATTCCCTTGGTGCCAATGGCACTCAAAATTGGGTGGGTTTATGGGACCCTTCCCAATATGTAAGTCATGCTAAAATGCCCATGCTTTTTATCAACGGCACCAACGATTTCGCCTATTTTGTGGAAAACTGGAACAAAACCGCCTCTCTGGCTCCGAATTCTCGATTATCGCTTATTCCGGAAATGAAACACAGCCATCTCCATGGCGCAGCGCCCGGGGAAATACACCGGTTTATAAGTCATCACCTGGAGGATGGGCCCGAGTTAAGTGAGTTGAAGGAAATAAAATATACCGCATCCCAAATTGATTTTGCTTTTCACCACCCCGAAGCCATAATGGAACTTTTCCTGGTCTATACCTCGGAGGAGGGGAGGAGCCCCGAAAGGAAATGGGAATCGATTACGTTAAACCGCACTGATAAAAGGACAACAGTACCCGACACGGCACGCCTTTTTTACCTTTACTGGATAGATGAAGAAGGAAATCGCTTAAGCAGTGCTGTTTTTAAAAGATAACCAACTTTAAATAATACGCTCAAACCGATAATCTAATAAATGACCAGAATGAACGTCATTAAATTCCCCTTATCCCTTTGTCAAGAGGGAATTGCTGAAATTCAGGTTTGCTGCTGATGCTAAGGATATGATATGGCCAACAGGGAAATAAACCAGGAATAGCAACGGAAAGGATATAGGATTAAATCCCTCTAAAGGGCAATTGTTTACGTCATGCCCAACATCAGCGGTTCATTCTTTTCCTTTTCCGGTTGGCCTGGCCAAACTTTCCACTTCTGCAGAAACCTCCCACTATGTTTCATGCGGAAAAACGATGCATTACTTTTGTTCATTAGTAGTGTAAAGTTGGTACAGTTTATTCATCAGGTTTTCTTCAAGATTATTCTTAACCTTTGTCCGGTAGGAATTATCAATCTTAAGTTTATCAGGCAAACTGTTAAACAATTACACAGCTATACCTTTACCCAAAATCCAGAATCAATGACCAAATTCAGTTAACCAGGTATGCAATTAAGCAATTAACCCTCCAAAGAATTGTGAAAAAAAATAAGGAAAACCCTTGTTACAAGGAACCCATAAATACCTTAAATTGCAGTTTATTCTTAACAAGATTAGGCCGTTTCATTTCAATTCATCATTACTAAACCAAATATGGTTTCACGCCAAAAGCGAGTAAAAGTCAAAATCGGGGAATTTTCCCCTTACCAAAAGAAAGTTAAATTTAATTTGATTGTTCAGTTAAGGCTACTGGCAGGAATTATCCTATTATCCATGCCTGGATGTTCCCAAAGAGTAACGCAGGTGGATTTACCCTACGACAGCCTGAAAAATTTTTCCTTACCCGGAGAAACAGCTCTCCAGGATGAATGGTGGTTGGCCTTCGAGGATGAGGAATTAAATGTATTGATAGACAGTGCTTTGCGGTCCAATCTTTCACTTCAGACCGTTTGGCAACAGTTCCAGGAGGCCATGGCGGTTGTAGACATTGCTGCATCGGCCAGGATTCCGGAAATTTTTCTGGAACTGCAAAGCGGGGTAAGCCGGCCTGTACCGGATTTTGTCGGTGGAGAAAATACGCAGCTTTCCCTCCGTTCCAATTATGAAGTGGATTTATGGGGTAGAATCAAACATTCCGTTCAGGCAGAGGAAAACCGGTTTAGGGCCAGTTACCAGGACTATAAAACTGCGGCCATTTCCTTATCTGCAGAGATTGCCCTGACCTGGTTCAGGTTGAAGGCCACTAAATTTCAACTTGAATTGGTGAAGGAGCAGGAGCAGGCCAATGAGCAGGTATTGGTGTTGATCAGGGCAAGGTTTGCCAGTGGGCAGGTCCGTGGTGTGGATATTCTCCGCCAGGAACAACTGATTGAAAACAATAGAGAGCAGCGAATTGGCCTGGAGTTACAAATGTCCCTGGTGAACAACCAACTTTCCATCCTTCTTGGTCATCCCCCTGACCTGAATTTTGAGATAAGCCCGGATTTACCGGATCCCTCACCGCTACCACAGACAGGTATTCCTTTGCAGCTTGTGAACAGAAGACCGGATGTGCAGAGTGCTTTTTACCGGCTTCAAGCTGCTGATCAGGAGGTGGCTGCAGCAATCAGCAATAAATATCCACGGTTGAATTTTTCACTCACAGCAGCGGTCAGGTCCAATACCCTGATTGGTTTATTCGAATCCCAGGCCGCCTCACTG
>JBBDSB010000383.1:0-6178 GCA_040905205.1 Cyclobacteriaceae bacterium | reverse complement strand
GTGGCCACTGATGTGATGCTGGCCGAATCGGAACTTACCAAGCTGGTAGGGCAGGCTGTATATGATAGGGCACATACCCATTACCAGAGTACGGACTACCAGACAGCCAATCCTAGTGCAGACCAGGCACTGAATGACCAGCTCGTCCTTCTCCTGCAGATCCCCATTGCCTACCGGGCCACATTCAATTTCTACCAATCCAATCTGGTTTCCCATGAAGATGCCGGCCGGAAAGTAAAGATCGATCCTGAAAATGAAAAGATGCCCTGGGAATGGATGTTGGACCGGGACGATGAAGCCCAGGTCCGGAAAGCCAATCAGACTACAGACATGTTGCTGGCCTGGCTGGAAGATAAGCAGCTATCCGAATGGATGGAAAGCCAAAACAGGAAAACTTCCAGAAAGCTCTTTGTACACAACGAAGCCATTTTTCAGGATGCCTATCCCATTGATGCCAGTCCCAGGTTTTACTATACCGTGCTCCCATGGAATAGGGAAGTCCAGGAGCGTACCATCAGGAAAGCCCTGGGGACCAAATACGCCGAATTACTTAATTATCATATAAATGGAAATACCGGCAGCGGCTCCGGCAGTTCGGGGATCCCGTCCGCAGATGGCGATCCGGATATGGAGGAATTGCTTGGATTGGTGCAGAAAGCCATCCCTCTCCTGGTAATGGTCATGGCCGTGAAGCGGCTCAGCCTGCAGGTGCTTCCGGAGGGAGTGGTGCAGCAGTTTAAGAGTAGTACGCAAAGCAGGGGGGCCAGTGAGGGCGCACTTATGGAAGTGATCACCTGGCAGGCCAAGAGATTACAGGATGATGCCGCAGAGGTACTGGATGATGTTCGGCTCTGGCTGCAGCGTGCTGATCCGGAGTCAGGGACTTATCAGTTGCTCCCTGAAAATAAGGAGGAAAATAAGTTTTTCAGAACATAAATTATTATCAAATCTAAAAATCAATATCATGGAAATTGTAGAATTAATCAATGTTTGGATGGCAACTCTTTTGCCGGTCGCTACTGAAATGCTGAAAAGGTTTTATCCTTCTCTGGATAGCCGTGTCGCTACCCTAATCGCAATAGCGGTGTTTTTACTGATATTTTTTGGTTTAGGTGCCGATGCCGTTGAGGTTTTTGTTTCCGTGGTCACTTCCTTGGCGGCTTATGGTTTACTACTGAAGCCAGTAGTTATAGAACCGTTATTGGGTAAGCGGAAAAAAAGATGAATACCCTGGAGCTTCCGGAAAAATCCACTCACCTGGAAATCCCCTCTCACTGGGACGAGATGAATCAGGCACAGCGCCTTTATTGCCTAAGCCAGGCAGTAAAGGCCAGTGCCGGGGTGATCCGGTCGGAAGAGGCTCTGGTGCGCTGCTTCTATCACCTGGCCGAAATACAGCGGGACTATAAGAGCGTGGCCATGGAGCGGATCATGAGTGAAGAGCAGCGGATGGAAAAGCAGAGCAGGACCTGGCTGTTGGCTGAGACTCTTTGTGGATTTGTATTCCGGGAGAATGAAAAGAAGGAATTGGAAATCTGCTATGAGACGGTGTATAATCACTTTCCAGTGATCCGGGCAGGGAAGGTCAAGCTGTACGGGCCTGGCCATCTGCTGGCAGACCTGACTTTCGGGGAATTCCGGGCTGCCCTGGAGGAAATGAACGAATACTTCGAGACCAGGGAATCGGAATGCATGGATCGCTTCCTGGCCTGCCTCTATAGGCCGGAGCGCAGCGGATATGCTGAGTTATCCAAACGTGAAGACTTTGACGGATTTCGCAGGGAACCCTTTAACCGCTCACGTATCTCGGTTAATGCCGAACATACCAAAAATATTGGGCAGGTGATCAGGACATCTGTACTTATATGGTTTAGTTACTTGATCGGCTATATTCAGAAAGAGACCCTTATCCTGGGAGGGGTAGAAGTAAATTTTTCCAGCCTGTTTAGTGGTGGATCTGGAGAGGGTCGCCGGAGCCGGGGAAATGGATGGGTGTCGGTACTCCATAATGTGGCCAAAGAAGGGCCTTTTGGTGATGTCGGAAAAACCGACAAAATGGGACTCTTTGATGTGCTACTGTACATGAAGGATTGCGATGATCAGAACAGGGAAATGAAGCGAAAACTCAAAAAGAAATGATAGGGATCAAGGATTTTAATGCGCTCTGTGCCGAATGGGTGTCTACTCTACCGGCACTTGAAGGCCATCACCTGGTAGCCCAGGACAATCACGCCATTCATTCCCTGAAGGATGAGCGGGGCATCCATCTGGTAGCCGTAATCCCCTCCGCGAATGCATCCGGCCGGGATCCTTCCAGCCTGGTGGATGATCACACCACTTATCTTTTTGTGATATCGAAAGGCTGGACCGGGCAGCAGAAAGATGAAGAACTGGATCAATATGAGCAAACACAGGAAATTATTCTTTCTATTCGAAATGAGATTTTGGAAAGCTTTGAAGAGGGTTGCGGACACTTTTGGCGACTGCAGGCAGACAGCATCAGCATCGATCCGGAATTTAACATCTTCGGCGGCTGGAATGGGTGGTCCATGTTGCTCAGTTTCTAGCTGCAGGGAACGAAGTGCTTTTGATGGGCGGGTGCTGGTCGAGTCCTGCGCAAAATGCAATAGGGTGATATTTTTTCATATTGACTGATTCGGGATTTAGTAGGGTTTAGCCCGGGTCCTACGCATGGTGGAAGCTGTGCGTATTTTTTTTGTATATTGGTATCATGAAAACGAAGCAGGCAAAAAAAGCAGTCAAAGGATTTATCGGTGGACTTAAGAAGACCGGTCGCCAGGTGGATCATGTATCCAAGGTGCTGGATGGGTTTAATGCCTTGATAGAAAAAGGAGCATTGATGGTAAACGATGAGGTGTTTTTCATTTACCGGGAGCTGGTGCCACTGGATGAGGAGAAGCGCAGGGCATGGATAAAGAACGCCTACCTCTATGCCAGGCTGAAACTGAAATATCCGGAAAATACCACGATCTATATTAAGGACATCGAGACCGGGGATGTGATGGGGGTGTATAAGGATGGCAGGGCGGTAGCGATTTAAAGGGGGACTAAGCCCCCTTATTTAGTTAGCTACCAGTACTGATCTTTTGATTTCGTCTGCCAATCGGTGAAGGGTTTCTTCTATACGCCTGGCCTGTTCCTCTGATGGATTTTTAGCACCGGAAACGTACTGTCTAAGCAGCGTGGGGTTCATTCCGGCATGTTTGGCCACATTGGAGATTTTCAGAAAGTCAAAATGCTCAAACAAGGCATAGATATCATATGAATGGGTAAACTCCACAGTATCGGGGTCTACGTCTTCAAAGTCTTCCAACAGTATCTTGATTTTTTCTTCCAGTTCAGCCACCGTAGGGGCGGTATCGGTGATCAGGTTGTCATTATAGCTAACCCTTCCCCATAATTCATTTCCTTGGCGTTCGATGACCAAGTCGATTTTCACATTTCCCATTTTCATTATTATTAAGACTTATACAATTTATATCCGAAGTAGGCGGGGCTATTTTAGCCCCGCTTGCTTTAGGATAGAACTTAAGGTTCCCTTTGGAATGTCGCCCCCATGTATGGGGGCGGTTACTTTTCCCGGCTTATCCGGGTGGATCATCTGTTGATGGCTTCCTTTCTGTGTTTTTACGGTCCAGCCATCGGTTTTTAGAAGTTTAAGTAAATCTTTTACTTTCATAATGTAAAGGTAACAAAAATGTTACTTTCAAACAAACAAATAAGTAACTATTTTGATACTTTTGTATTTTTTGGTAAGTTGGGTGGATTTTGCTGATTTATCGTCTCTTACCTTAAATTATAAGATATGGAACTTTTCATTTTCATAGTATTGCTAATTGTAATTTTTGCTTTTTTAAATAGAAAGGATGGTAGTTCTAAAATTCAGCCAACGGTTACGATGGACGATATTGAACTAAAAAAGAATATTGAGCGAATGCGGGTAAAATTTTTATCTGATTTTGAACAGGCTCAAGATGATTTGTCTCCTTATTATTTGACAATTAGCATGGAAACTTTAGGTGTTGTTGAAGATTATGATAAAAATTACAAAAATCTTGAAAATTGGCCCGAAATCGATGAGATTTCTTGGTATGTTTTCAATAATAAAAGGGAATTGATAAAAAAGGAGTATTTTAATGAATCAGAGGCATCTATGAAAGATGCGTATAAATTACTTTCAGAGGACATTAAAAGTGTAAGGTTATTTATATCCCATAATCACGAATACACAATAAACATCCTTAAATCAAATTTTTACAGGAAAAAGCTGCCCGTTTCGGTACTCACCTCTCGAGTAGGTGTTTGCGTTATGGAAAAGGGTAAGGATGCAGTTTTGATCTGGAGTGACTTTCATAACGACTGGAAATACCCGAAGCTTCATGAACTAGTTACCGGGATTTTTTTTCCAGATGATCCAATTTCGTTTTTAGAATCCGAACAGTTAGAAGGTCCTGAAAATAAAGCAAGGGCCATTGCCAAATGTTTTTCTCATTTAGTTGACCATGATTATATCCCGATAAAGGATTTCTTTGAAAAATAAAAAATAAAGTTTCATCAACTATTATTAAAGTCCCTTCCTACTGGGTGGGGCTTTCTTTTTTCACAGCTTGATCCAACATTTCAGAAACTATTTTATTAATAGACGTAGGCTTCTTGTTGTTTGGGTCTTTTTTTCTTTCTACCTGAATGTCTAAAACCCTACTGTGAACTTCTGGGGATAATTCTACTGCGACTTTAACCATACGCAAATGTACAAATAATATTTTTTGTACAAAAAATTTTGATTTTATTTTTACTTATTTTACATTTGTACATTAAGTACAAATAATACTAAATATACAAAATAATGGACACGCAAACAGTTATCGAAAAATTTAAAGAGCAGGAAATTGCTTTTGATTTATTCAAAGGTGATGTAATGGTAAATGCAACTGAAATGGTTAAGCCATTTGGAAAACGACTGGATGTCTATCTAAAGACGAAGGCAACCAAAGCATTAATCAAAGCCCTAATTGCAGATAGAAAAAACGATTTCAACTACCACCAATTGGTGGTAGTTGAAGATCAAATTTTAACCACCAAAGAAGGTCAGCACGGAGGTACTTTTATGTGTGATGACCTGGCCCTCGCTTTTGCGATGTGGCTTAGTCCCCAGTTTCATGTATGGATACTCAAGACGGTCCGGGAGATTATCTTTGGTAATAACCCGGAACTGGTCAGGGAAGCGGTAATGAACATGCCGCGCATCCAGAAAGAACTGGACCGCCTGCGAAAAAAGAGGAACCGCCTTAGAAATGTCATCCTGGGAGATGGCCGCAGAAAGGAACTTCATTCGCTTATGTCCGAACGGGCATCTGTCAATTTTCAAATCAAGTCGCTTACCGAGTACTCCGGAGACAATCCCATTTTCGACAATCCCGAACAGCTGGGCCGTGAACTGGTACGCCTGATGAAAGAAAAGGATATCATACAGGGAGACATACAGCAAAAGGAGGAAAGCTTTAATAGAATTCTGATCACGGATGAATACCTGGACCTGGTAAAGCAGATTGGGGATTTGGAGCGTGAACAGCGTCAGTACACCAGGGCTATACGCTACTCGGAAATCAAGTTCTCACAAAATTGAAATAAAAAAACCCGGTAGTTCGCACCTACCGGGACCAAGATCAAACATCGCTTAATCTTTAATCATTCAAGACTATGACAAATTTAGAGAATATTTTTTACTTATTCGAATGCTATGACTACGATCAGATCAGGGAGCGGATGGCAGAGGCCAGAAAGTACCTGGAAAATGGGTCTGAGGAATTTTCCATGAATGTACGCCCCCTGGACGTGACCGAATCGGTTTACTTTCTGAATAAATTGAATGAGCTTATAGACGGTTTGGTGCATAAAGGATCCAGTCGGGTACAGATCACAAGTAACGGTGTCTCTCTCAGTCTGGCTTATTTGAAGGAGAATTTCAGTTCTGAGTCCTTGGTAAAATTAGATGCAGACCTAAAAATACTTCAAAATAACCTCCGGATAATTTTGAACGAAAAAAACATCGTAAGCTACCAGCGGATATCCGATTTTTTTGAGCAGGTAAGCGCCTCATTTGATGCCATGAAATAGAAAAAGCCTCTTAGTTGAGGCTTTTTTCAGCTAAAAACTT